>JANMQR010000111.1:0-9055 GCA_031370625.1 Burkholderiales bacterium
TCTGGCGGGGTTCGCGTTGCTCAGCCCGTCCTACGAATTGCGCTGAACAACCGTAGCCCGGAAGTTCCTAGGTCGGGTAAACAGCTTTATCGTTTGCCCAACATCGGCGTCAATATCATCACCGATGTTGGGCAGATGAAACTTGCCCAACCTACAGGCTACGGTTGTTCAGCGCAATTCGTAGGACGGGCTGAGCAACGCGAACCCCGCCAGATGTGTCTGAAAATTTCGCATGTGGCGCAAATCCCCCGGTTCAAGCCCGGGGTTGGTGCGCCCTACAATTCAGTCTAAGAACACAAGCGCTGGCGCGGCGTTTGAGCATTTTTTAGCCGAGAGCGCCCGCCGATATTAGGCCAGACGATTTTTACCTATGAAAATCAAACCGCAAATGTAGCCCGGAAGGAGCAACGCGGATTCCGGGTTTTTTCTTTGTGGCACGTACGACGCGGAATACGACCATCGGAAGTCCCGTGGGACACCTCGCGCCATACACGCTACGATTACGTAGTGCAATTCGTAGGGCGGGCTGAGCAACGCGAACCCCGCCGGATGTGACTCAAAATCTCGCATGCGGCGCAAATCGCTACGCTCAGTGCGCCCTACAGCGCTCCCATTTATACCTTGAGCGCTTTACAAAAAAAAAGTGGCGATATATGCCGACAACGTTACCAAGCCAGCAAGATTTAGTTTTTGTACAGACGTCTTTCGTAGAGCATATGCTTGGATGCAAATTGCGCAAAATGAAAGTAGGAGCTGCGTGCAATTTACGAAAATATAGTGATTTGCTGATCGATATGCATAACCGTAACCCTCAAGCGGAAATCGATAACCCTCCGTGTAGAGGAGAAAATCGCAAACGACTAACACTGACGATAAGAATGCTAACGCGCTTGCCACCAACAATATGCGAGCTATACCCTGACTGGTCAACATAACAAAAACGCGCAGACATCAAACATCAGCGTGCATATGTGGCGCGCCTCCATCATTTTCGACCGGTATTCTGTCTTTAGTACCGTCATGAAAACAGCACTACACCATCAATCGAATCACCCGCGTCTCCACTGGCTCAACAAACGTCTCCGGATCAAACGCAATATCACCATCGCCAGAAGATTCCCCACTCGCCTTAAGGTTCGCAAAATCAAAAAGATTGCGATCCAGCAAATGTGATGGCGACGCGTTTTGCAGGGCGCGAAAAATATTTTCTACGCGGCCGGGGAAATGTTTTTCCCAATCACGCAGCATCAGCTTTACTTGTTGGCGCTGCAAGTTATCCTGCGAGCCGCAAAGATCGCAGGGAATAATCGGGAATTGTTTTAACGTTGAATAGGCTTCGAGATCGCGCTCTTCCACATACGCGAGCGGGCGGATGACGACGTGTTTGCCGTCGTCCGAGCCTAATTTTGGCGGCATCGATTTTAATTTGCCGCCAAAAAAAGCATTCAGAAAAAACGTTTGCAAAATATCATCGCGATGATGTCCCAGCGCAATTTTAGTCGCACCGATTTCACTGGCGACCCGATAAATCACGCCGCGTCGGAGCCGTGAACACAGCGAGCACATAGTCTTGCCTTCAGGAATCACGCGCTTCACAGTCGAGTAAGTGTCCTGCACCGCGATCTGAAACGGCACGCCGAGGCTGGTCAAATAATCGGGCAGGATATGCGCAGGATAACCGGGATGTTTCTGATCGAGATTGAACGCAAATAATTCAAACGGCACCGGCGATTTTTCGCGCAGGCCCATCAGCACATCGAGCATCGCGTAGCTGTCCTTGCCGCCGCTCAAACACACCATGATTTTGTCGTTCGCCTCGATCATGTTGTAGTCGGCGATAGCGGTGCCGACCTGGCGGCGCAGGCGTTTGGCGAGTTTGTTGGCTTCCAGAATTTGCTTTTGCGTGTTCACTTGGGCATTCACATGGGCATTCATAGCGCTATCTCCCGCCCACCATCCACCGCCAAAATCTGCCCCGTAACATACGGCGCATCGAGCATTAAATATTTTACCGCACCGGCTATATCTTCAGCGGAGCCGATGCGCTTTAGCGGTGTTTGATTGATGATGCGTTCGCGCTCGGCGGCGGGATACGCGGCTTCATCTTCGGGCCACATGATTGCGCCGGGCGAGACACCGTTAACGCGAATTTCCGGGCCGAGGTCGAGCGCGAGTGAGCGTGTGAGTCCCGCGAGACCGGCTTTGGCAGCGTTGTAAACCACGAAATCTTTGAGTGGGCGATCAACGTGAATATCGACAATGTTCACAATCGCACCGCCTGCTTCCCGCAAATACGGCGCAGCCGCTTGCGACAGCCACAACGGCGCTTTTAAATTCGATCCCATCAATTCGTTCCACTGATCTTCATCGATGGTGCCGACCGGCGTTGGATAAAAAGATGAGGCATTGTTGACCAAACCATCGAGCCGACCAAAGCAGGAATGCGCTTGCACGATAAGACCTTTGAGCGCATTGGTGGCGAGTAAATCGCCCTGCACGACCTCGGCGGATTTTGCCCGTGCCTGGTTTAATTCAGTCGCCAGTGCCGCAGCCTCGGCGCGCGAATGATTGCAATGAATGATCACGTTCGCACCGGCAGCGTGCAGCGTGCGCGTGATGGCGGCACCGACACGCTTGGCGGCACCGGTGATGAGAATGGATTTTTGTGATGATGGGGTGGTGGACATATTTAGATCGCTGGTTGTGCGGTAGAAAAGTGAGATTCTATTTTCGCGGGATTTCGTTCAAACTTGACTGCTATTTTAACCGACACCATCCGGAACCATTTTGAAATCTCCTCTCAGCGGTAATGAAGCGTCACAGCTGCCGATTCCCGACGATGATGCGCGCGCGCATTCCCATGCTTGCGCCGCTCATATTCATGCCGAAATTAAACGCAATAACGGCTGGGTTTCGTTCGCGCAGTTTATGGATTTAGCACTCTACGCGCCGGGCCTTGGCTACTATGCGGCGGGTGCGCGCAAGTTTGGTGCAGCCGGTGATTTTGTAACCGCACCGGAAATTTCTTCCCTGTTTGGGGACTGCATTGCGCGAGCCATTGCCCCAACGATTGCCGAAACAAATGGCGATGTGCTGGAACTCGGCCCCGGCTCTGGCAAGCTCGCATGTGATGTGTTGTTGGCACTCGAAAAATTAAACCAATTGCCGAAGCGCTATCTGCTGCTAGAAGTCAGCGCTGATTTGCGGCAACGCCAAACACAAGCGCTGGCGCGGCTTCCCGAGCATCTCTCGCGGCGCGCGGTGTGGCTGGATGCGCTGCCGAGAAACTTTGCAGGCGCGATAATTGCGAACGAGGTATTGGATGTGCTGCCAGTGCATTTGCTCTATTTTTCAGACAATCAAATCCATGAACGTGGCGTTGCCTTGGACGACGACGGCAATTTTGTCTGGCGCGATAATTTGGTGTTGTCGCCGGAACTTAAATCGGCCGCGAGCCGCATCCAGGCCGGTTTTCCAGATGGCGCGATGCCGAATAACTATCTGACCGAAGTCGCGCCTGCCGTCAGTGGTTTAGTAAAAAGCCTCGCCGAAAGTTTGCAGCGCGGCACGATTTTGTTGATCGATTACGGCTTCCGCCAAGCCGAGTTTTATCATCCAAGCCGCAGCACCGGCACGCTGATGTGCCACTACCGCCACTACGCGCACACCGATCCTTTTTTATATCCCGGCCTGCAAGATATTACCGCGCATGTTGATTTTAGCGACGTGGCGGATGCGGGTTTTGCGGCGGGATTGGAATTGATCAATTACACCTCGCAAGCGCAATTTTTATTATCTGCGGGGATCACGGAACTGCTCGCGCAACACGATCCCAATGATGCCGCGACGTTTCTGCCGCTGACCAATCAAGTGCAAAGATTGATGAGCCCGGCGGAGATGGGGGAATTTTTTAAGGTGATTGGATTTGCGAAGGGTGAATGTGAAATGCCTGCGCTGGTGAATGCGCGGCCGATGCCGTTATGAAAATTCGACGAATCCGGTGGGGGCGGTTTTGTCTAGCAGCCTGTCGGACTTAACCCTTCGTCATTCAGATAATTGATAATGATTGCATCATCATATTCACGCTGAGTCATTCATGAGTAACTTTCGAGCCGTTGATCGCCAGACACCATTTTTACTCCCACCGTCGGTCGATGAATGGTTGCCCGATAAACACCTGGCGCGCTATGTGGTGGAAGTCATTGATCAGCTTGATATGAGCGCCATGGTCAAAGCCTATCGCGGCTCAGGTTCTGCCAGTTATCATCCCGCGATGCTACTTGGCCTGATGATCTACGGCTACGCCACCGGTGTGCATTCCAGCCGCAAGATCGAACGCGCCACCTTTGACTCACTCGCCTTTCGCTACATCGCCGCCAACACCCACCCGGATTACGACACCATAGCCGCCTTCCGCCGCCGCTTTCTGCCGCACATCGAGAAGCTGTTCGTGGAGGTACTCGTACTGGCGCGCGAAATGGGCATGCTCAAGATGGGCACCGTCGCTCTGGACGGCACCAAGATCCACGCCAACGCCAGTCGCCACACCGCACTCTCCTACGGTCATGCTACCAAGATCGAAGCGCAATTGAAGCTTGAGGTGAGTGAGCTGATGGCATTAGCCGAAGCCGCCGATCAGGCCAATATCCCGGATGGCATGTCGATCCCGGACGAGTTGGCACGACGTAGCGAGCGGCTCACCCAAATAGCGGCGGCCAAGGCCAAGATTGAAGCGCGCGCGCAAGAGCGCTTGCAAACAGAGCAAGCCGAATACGAGGCCAAGCTCACCGCGCGTCAGGCCGCGACCGATGCCAGCGGCAAGAAGCCGGGCGGCAAGCCACCGAGTCCGCCGAGTGTGGGTGCCCGCCCCACCGATCAAGTCAGTCTGACCGACGAAGAGTCGCGCATCATGCCGGTGGCCGGCGGTGGGTTTGAACAGTCGTACAACGCTCAGGCGGCGGTGGCTACAGGCAGCTTGTTGGTGGTGGGGGTCAATGTGGTTGAGGCCGCCAACGATAAACAACAAATGACCCCGATGCTGACAATCCTCAACAGTCATGCAGACAAATTAGGCCAGCCTGACACGATGATTGCCGACAATGGCTTTTACAGTGCGGCCAACGTGGTGGCCTGCCACGAGGCGGGGATTGCTCCGTTACTGTCGATGGGGCGAGAACATCATCATCGATCATGGCGGGAGCGCTTTGCCGCGCCGCCGCTGGTGCCAATGAATCCCGCGCCGTTAGAGGCCATGGCCTACCGATTGGCGACCCCGGAAGGCAGGCAATGCTACGCGCTACGCAAACATACGCCGGAGCCGGTGTTTGGCATCATCAAGTCGGTGATGGGCTTTAAGCAATTCTCGTTACGCGGGCTTGAGAAGGTCAAGGGCGAGTGGCGTTTGGTGACGATGGCGTGGAATGTGAAGCGGATGTTTGCATTGAGGGCGGTGTGAGCGAGGCGAGAGCCTGATTCTCCTTTTTTACGCTGATTTGAATGACATAAAACTGAATTTCTGAGAATCAACGTAAAGTTGGCGCGCAGAACCGCAATTTGGCTTGCGGCCAGAAGGCGCAGTCCGACAGGCTGCTAGGCGCTGCATTACTCGCAATCACATTGTTTGTTGCGATCTATATGCCCGTGCCTAGAAATTCGATGGGCGGCGGGCGAAACAGTGGCTTAACATTGGCGGGACTTGTTGGTGTATTTGGAGATTTCGCAGGCAGATATTATTTTTTTCTGCTGCTATTTGACAAACCCGGCTCCACCCATCCTAGAAACTCAACTCATTCACTGTCATACCGAGCTGCTTCTGCGAGGGATCTGTTTTTCGTCATACCTCGCGAACCGAACAGCAGATTCCTCGCAAAAGCAGCTCGGAATGACAAGATAAAGCCAAACCCCAGAACCCACCTGCCGTTCAAGCCAAATAATGCCGGAACGCCGCGCCAGCGCTAGTGTTTCAAATCACGACGGCCGCGTTTGATTTCACCGCTACTTCGGCCGCTCGCTCCAGCGCCAATGCACGCTCGGTGCACTCCGGTGTGGGCATGGCGAACGCGCGGGTATTTTTATTGATGTGTTGAAACACGCGTGCGCCGCCGACAAAAACATTGAATTCGCCGGTTTCAAATTTGCTCCACGATGCCTCATCGGTGAGCGGCTCGGTGGCGATGATGACCATGCGATCTCCGTCTGAGTTGAGTGCGCTCAAATCCAGACTAACGTCGCAATCGACCAAGGTGGCGGTTGGGAACGGGTGAGCGCGCGCCAGCGCATGTAGCGTGCTCGAGCAGTGCGCGTAGAGCGCTTCGCCGTTCGAGAGCAGGAAATTAAAGTTACCGTAGCGCGCAATTTCCTCACTGATTTCCGTCAGCACCGGTGCTAATTCTTCCCAGCCTGGCGGCATAGCGCGGTCTGCGAATCGCGCACTCAATTCCTGCATCATCCAGCAAAAAGCGTTCTCGCTGTCGGTGGTGCCAATCGGCACAAATCGATGGTTGCAGGTAACGTCGAAATTTGATCTGGGCTGAAAGTTTTTCAGGTCACCATTGTGAACAAACACCCAGCTCTGCCCCAGCCATTCGCGAACGAACGGATGGCAATTTGACAGACCCGGCAGACCTTGCGTGGCTTTGCGCACGTGGGCCAACACGATGCGTGATTTGATCGGATAGTCGCGCAAAAATGCGGCGAGTTTTGAATCGCTGGCCGGTTCATCATCGTGAAATACGCGGCAGCCTGAGCCTTGGTAATAAGCGATTCCCCAGCCATCCGCATGATCGCCAGTGCGTCCACCGCGCGCGGCGAAACCGGTAAATGAAAATGTAATCGCAGCAGATCCGTTGCAATTCATGCCTAGAAGTTGGCACATATTTTTGAGTTATTTTTTGATGGTTAGTGAGTGATGCAAATTTAGTGTTCGAGTGCGAAATCAACTGCCGCCAGTGCGTGTAAGGTCGTCGTGTCAAACAGTGGTGCTGAGACATCGCTGTTGTTAAGAATCAGCGGTAATTCCGTACAGCCTAGCACGATGCCCAGCGCGCCGCGTGCGAATAAATCCACACAAATAGTTTGCAAGGTTTGTCGTGAATTGTCACTAATCTCGCCCTTGCACAGCTCTTCAAAAATAATCCGGTGAACTTCAATGCGCTGCGATGCAGTCGGCACCACACATTCAACGCCGTGACTCGCCAATCGGTCGACATAAAACGGCTGCTCCATCGTAAAACGTGTGCCGAGCAGCCCGACGCTTTTAATGCCCTTGGCTAAAATCGCCGCCGCAGTGACATCCGCAATATGCACCAGCGGCACGTTTATCGCGGCCTCAACTTCGGGTGCCAGCTTATGCATGGTGTTAGTCCCGATCAGCACGCACCCCGCCCCGGCGTTTTCCAGCTGGCGGGCAGCATTGATGAGAATATTGCCCATGCCATGCCAGTCACCGTTACGCTGGCGCTCTGCGATATCCGCAAAATTGAGGCTGATCACATTCATCGGCGCGGAATTTAATCCGCCCAGGCGCCGCGCGGTCTCGCGATTCACGATCTGGTAGTAGAGCGCGGTCGATTCCCAACTCATGCCGCCAATCAAGCCAATGGTTTTCACGAAAACTTTCTGGTCAAATAAGTGAAGTAATTTTATGACGGATTTAGGAGAAAGTTCGTGCAATAATTCTACAAATTAACTAATTCCGTAGTATTTTATTGCATGAAAACACTCGATGCCGTTGATAAACAGCTATTGGCGCTGTTGCAAGCAGATGCAGAAACACCCATCGCTGAGCTGGCTGCGAAAGTGAATTTGTCGTCCACGCCGTGCTGGCGGCGTGTGCAGCAATTAAAAGAGAGCGGACTTATTCGCCGTCAGGTGGCGTTGCTGGATGCTAAAAAACTGAACGTCGGTGTAACTGTTTTCGTCGCAGTGAAAACCAACCAGCACAGTCAAAAATGGTTTGATAAATTTCACGCGGCCGTCAAAGATGTGCCCGAGGTGGTTGAGTTTTATCGCATGAGTGGCGATGTGGATTATCTGCTGCGCGTGGTGGTGCCCGACATTGCCGCCTATGATGCGGTATACAAACGGCTGATTCGCGGATCAGATCTATTCGACGTGAGTTCTAGCTTTGCGATGGAGGAGATCAAATTCACGACTGAATTGCCGCTGGATTACGTCTAAACGGACACAATTCAAGGCGTGTCGCCATACCCTGTTCACGGTACACTAGCGCAGACAGTTTCCAATAAAATACGCAGTACAAATCCGCAAACCGATCTAAACGGTTTCATTCAACAAAATTAGGGAGTTACACATGTCTCTCACCATTGGCGTGCCACGGGAAATTTTCCCCGGCGAAAAGCGCGTGGCGACGGTTCCTGATGTCGTCCAAAAATTAATCAAGTTGGGCTTTACGGTTCAAGTCGAATCCGGCGCGGGCGATGCCGCGAATGTGAGCGATGACGCGTATCGCGCTTCGGGCGCGGCCGTGGTCGATACCGCGACCAACCTATGGGCGAGCTCGGACGTTGTGTTCAAAGTGCGTGCGCCGTCATTGGATGAAGTGGAATTGATGCACGAGGGGCAAACGCTGGTGAGTTTTATTTGGCCCGCGCAGCAACCTGATTTAATGCAAAAATTTGCGGCGAAAAAAGTCACGGTGCTCGCTATCGATTGTCTGCCGCGTACTTTGTCGCGCGCGCAGAAGATGGACGCGTTGACCTCGATGGCCGGCGTCACGGGTTATCGCGCGGTGATCGAAGCCGCGAATGCATTCGGCCGGTTTTTCAGTGGACAAATTACCGCCGCCGGCAAAGTGCCGCCCGCAAAGGTGTTTATTGCGGGTGCAGGGGTGGCCGGTTTGGCGGCAATCGGAACGGCGGCGAGCATGGGTGCTATTGTGCGTGCCAACGACACGCGCGCGGAAGTCGCCGACCAAGTGAAATCGCTCGGCGGCGAATTTGTCAAAGTCGATTATGAAGAGGAGGGCGGCGGTGGGGGCGGCTACGCCAAGGTAATGAGCGAAGGTTTTCAGAACGCGCAGCGCGACATGTATGCG
>JANMQR010000120.1:0-3911 GCA_031370625.1 Burkholderiales bacterium
CTCAGCTATTCGATAGATCATTTGCGTGTCGCGGTAAAAATATTGTCAAAATCATAGCGTGAATATTCCCGGTAAATACATTGGTCGATTCGCCCCCAGCCCAACGGGCCCGCTGCATTTCGGTTCGCTGGTCGCGGCGCTCGCGAGTTATCTGGATGCGAAAGCGCAGGGCGGTACCTGGCGGGTGCGCATGGAGGACGTCGATGAAACGCGTTGCAAGCCAGAACACGCAGAGAATATTTTGCGCACGCTGGTGGCATTTGGCTTAATTTGGGATGGCGACGTGATGGTGCAATTCCAGCTAAAACCGGCCTACGAACAAGCACTGGCGCGGCTTTCCAAGGCATCGCTGGTTTACACATGCACCTGCTCGCGCAAAGAAATTGCCGATTCTGCGATCGGTATTGAAGGGGTGATTTATCCGGGAACCTGTCGCGCCCGCGCACATGTAAGCAACCATGCGGCCGTGCGCCTGCTCACCAACGACGAGCCGATTCAATTTCATGACCGCGTGCAGGGCACCATCGTTCAGCGTATCGAGTCCGAAATTGGTGATTTTGTGGTCAAACGTCGCGACGGTTTGTTTGCCTACCAGCTCGCGGTGGTGGTCGATGATGCTGAACAGGGCGTAACGCATGTGGTGCGTGGTGCGGATTTGCTGGATTCGACCGCGCGGCAAATTTTTTTGCAAAAGCTGCTGGGTTTCATAACGCCGCAATATTTGCATGTTCCCATTGTGGTTAACGATGCGGGACAAAAGCTGTCGAAGCAAACGCTGGCACCGGCCGTGAGTGCAACGGATGCAATCGCGATACTGTCAGCTGCACTTCGCTTTCTCGGCCAACGCAAACCGGCATCGAACGTGTCAGTGGCGCAGTTATTGGCATCGGCAATCGCCGAGTGGCGGGCGAGCGAAATTCCCAAGCTGCGCGCTGCCCCGTTCCCTTGATGCCATCCCTCATTCAGGGGAGGTTCAGCGTCTAAATTGCGCATTTCATCGGCGTAAACTTCCGCGTTGGGAATCTGTTTCTGCATTTCGTCGCATCTAAGGTGCGTTAGGTCAACCAAATCTGCACACTGCACCATCCTCAAAAACCTATGCGAAGCCACCATGTCCCTTGAAAACAAGCTGTCACAAAAAGGTAATCCTCGACCACGTCGTGGCTGGGTAAAATTTACGCTGGCGAGCCTCACGCTGGCCTTGGTCGCAGGCTCGCTGATTGCCTACCGAGCGAGCTCGGCCAAGAAAGAAGAAAAAAAGCCGGATGCCGACAAGATTTTTGAATTCGCGAAAAACGATATTGCTGCGGTGTCTGCGCAAAATCTTGGCTTGGTGATTCCCATCTCTGGCTCGGTTCGCCCGGTTGTGCAGGCGATGGTGAAATCGAAAGTCGCTGGTGAAGTGTCGAAAGTTTATGTTCGCGAAGGCGAGCGCGTGGTGGCGGGCCAGGTGCTGGTGTCAATCGATACGTCCGACTTGAAGGCGCGCAATGACGCCCAGCGCGCAATGGTGGCGGAATCCAAAGCCAAACTGGATTTGGCGACCAAAAACGAGGCAAATAACCGCGCGCTGTTGGCGAAAAATTTCATCTCGCAAAATGCGTTCGATGGCGTCGCCAACAGCATGCAAATCGCGGAAGCGAACCATCAATCGACGCTGGCGCAAGCCGCGATTACACAACGTGCATTGGCAGACGCGCAAATCAAGGCGCCGTTTACGGGCATTGTTGCCAAACGCGCGGTTAACATCGGCGAAAAAATTAGCGCCGATGCCCCGGTGATGCAGGTGGTTGATCTATCGCGTATGGAGCTGGAAGCGCCGGTGCCAGTGGGCGATATTCCGAGCATTAAAGTGGGTCAGGAAATCTCGTTCAAAGTGGACGGATTTCAGGATCGCGCATTCAAGGGCAAGGTAGAACGCATCAATCCCTCGACCGAGGCAGGATCGCGCTCAATCTCCATTTTTGTCACGCTGCCCAATGAAGATTCAGCATTAAAAGGCGGCATGTTCGCGAATGGCACATTAGCTGCGGTGAGCCGAACGGCAGTCACCGCGCTACCGATCAGCGCATTGGTTGAAGAAGCCGGGCAAACCTATGTGTTCGCGCTGAAAGAAGGTGCAGTTGAGCGCAAACCCATTACCATCGGCGCGAAAAGTCCGGAGCGCGGATTGGTTGAAGTACGCGATGGTGTGGCGCTCGGAACCGAAGTGATCACCGTGAAAGCAGACGGGCTAAAGCACGGCTCGAAAGCGGTGGTGAAATCGGCTGCTGCGGTGCCAGCAGCGAAACCCGCGACTAAAGGTTAACTGGTGTAAACGCAGCAACTAATGTTTTAGATATCGCCTTTACCAGCACCCGCTCTCCCTCGATCCCTCCCCCGCGAGGGGGGAGGGAAGTTGAAGCCTCTCTCCCTTGAGGGGAGATAGGTTGGAGAGAGGGTGGTGGCTGCAGAACCACCACATCTAATCGTCGGATAAACAAGTTCGTCGCAACACCGGAGCCTTCAATGCAAATAACAAAAATCAGTGTCAATAATCCGGTCTTCGCGACCATGTTGATGGGCGCGATCATGGTGCTCGGCATCTTCTCGTATCAGCGCCTGTCGGTTGAGCAAATGCCGGATATATCGTTCCCGTTTGTTCAAGTGATCACCAGCTATCCCGGTGCGTCCTCAGAAGCGGTGATGCAGGACGTCACCCGGCCAATTGAGGAAGTGGTCAACACAGTTCAAGGTGTGAAAAATATCCGCTCATTTTCGCGAGAGGGATTTTCGCGTGTCTCGATTGAATTTCAGCTGAATGTTGACGCAAAAGCGGCGGTGCAGGATGTGCGCGACAAGGTGGCAGGCGTGCGCCGCAACTTCAACAAAGATATCGGCGAGCCGACTGTCACGCGGGCAGATAACGACAACGATCAGCCAATCATGCAGATCTCCATTGAGAGCCCTGCGCGCTCGCTGCGCGAATTATCAGACCTGACGGACCAGTTGGTGGTGAAGCGTTTGCAGGGCGCTACAGGTGTGGGTGCCATCGATATATCCGGCCAGGTGCAGCGCGAAATGGCGGTGCAGTTGAATCCGGACAAGATGGCCGCTTATGGCATTAGCGTGGATCAGGTGATCGGGCAAATTCGTGCGCAAAATCAAAATCAGGCGGCGGGGTTTTTAACGGGTGATCGCAGTGAGCGCCTGGTGCGTGTGCAGGGCAAATTTAAGTCAGCAAGTGATTTTGAAAAGCTGATTGTTTCGCGGCGCGGCAGCAGCAGCGTGAGTGCAAACGGCATCAGCGAAAGCGGCGGTGCCCCGGTAACGCTGGGGATGATTGCCAACGTGCGCGACACCGAGCGCGAAGAGACTGGTCTTGCCACCCATGATGGCAAACGTGGCCTGTTGGTGGAAGTGCGCAAAACCCGCGGTGCCAACGCCATTGAGGCAGCAAAATCGATTCGCGAGAATATCGAGAAGCTGAAAAAAACCTTGCCACCTGATTTCAAACTCCAGATCACCAACGACGAATCGGAGTTCATCAAACAGGGTGTGGACAACGTCAAGGCCACGATTCTCGAAGGCGCGCTGCTCACCGTTGTTATCGTGTTTTTGTTTCTGCATTCGTGGCGCTCGACGGTTATCACTGGTTTGACGCTGCCGATTTCGGTGTTGGCCACATTTATCGCGTTGTATGCAATGGGTTTCACGATTAACTTCATGACGCTGATGGCGCTTTCACTATCAATTGGTATTTTGATCGACGACGCGATTGTGGTTCGCGAAAACATTGTGCGGCATTTGGCGATGGGCAAGAGCCACCTTCAAGCATCGCTGGATGCGACGCAGGAAATCGGTATTGCGGTCATGGCGACCACGTTTTGTATCGTCGCGGTGTTTTTGCCGGTCGCGTTTATGGGCGGCAT
>JANMQR010000142.1:0-12667 GCA_031370625.1 Burkholderiales bacterium
CACCATCGGCCAAGGGGTATCGGGGATGTCAACGCTGGCCTTGGGATCGTTCATCGCACTCACCGGCATGATCGTGGGCTGTGCCGCTATGCTGAAGTACCAATATTGGAAGCTTTTGCAGGAGGTTTGAAGGTATAAAGCCAAGCCAATCAAACTCAGGCTTGACCCGAATGACGTAGAAATTGTATAATCTAGGGCTTCGTTGGGTCGATTGG
Source organism: Burkholderiales bacterium (assembly GCA_031370625.1). Lineage (GTDB taxonomy): Bacteria > Pseudomonadota > Gammaproteobacteria > Burkholderiales > Usitatibacteraceae > UKL13-2. The sequence continues at coordinate 216 of JANMQR010000142.1, forward strand.
CCTGACGAAGAAATAGTATGTTGGGTCGTTAGCTCAGTTGGTAGAGCAGCGGACTTTTAATCCGTTGGTCGCAGGTTCGAATCCCGCACGGCCTACCAAAAGATTCAAAGACTTAGGTGAAAACCTAGGTCTTTTTTCTTTTCTGGCGTCGCAAAATAAGTTAACACCACCTATTTCCAAAGTTGTACCGATTCGGTTTGCATTGCCCTAAGCAAATATCGCTGCCTGCTACAGCCCAAGCTTCGTTTTCTCGAATTTATTGGCGCTTTCGCCCCGCGCTCATTCTTGCGCGCTACTTTCAAAACACCGTTCGTATCTTTTTCAAGCTGCCATACGTTCATGGTTTATGCGTTCGTGTCCAGAACGCGAAGTGATCGCGGCCGCAACAAAGCCCTATTGGACAACGTAGACGCAGTATTTTCCAAAAGTGAAATGAGCCTGAAGGTCAAAGGTTCAGGCCGGATTTGGATTGTTTAAAGATTTGCTTAAAGATCTTGTTGCGTTGTGACGTAAATAGAGCAGCGGCCTCATTATCAGTCATCGCCATTGAATCCTTGTCGAGTTGCTTAAAGGTGATGCCGGGTTTGAGAAATGAATCTGCGCCGGGAAGCGATTTGAGCTTCTCATAAGGCGTCATCATATCCGCGTAGCGATAGCGCTTGACCGCTTTACCTTCGGCATCGATTTCGGTGGCAGGGAAGAAGCAAGGCCGGTGGAAATTCAGATACGGCATCAAGTGCGTCTGACATAACTCGTTGAGCGGTTCAGCGAACGGCTGGGGAATATGACTGTAGCCGAAGTGTTTGCGAATCACCGAGCCATTCTTGCTTTCCACCAGCGCATTATCATTGCTGTGACGCGCGCGTGATTTGGTCTGCTCGACCATCAGCTTTTGCAACAGCTTCGCCACCCGACCATTGATATATTCGCTACCGTTATCCGATTGAAAGCCCAGGATGACAAAGGGCAGCGCAACCATCATCGCCGTCAGCACCGGTAACAAAAAAGCTTCGCTGATTCGGGGCACCACGCACACCGCCTGAAACTGGGTCACACAATCGACGACATTGATGTAGTAAACCCCCTTCACCCCCTAATGATCGCCTTGATGCACGCTATCGACACGCAGAAAGCCTGCGCGGCCTTGCGGATCGGGACGCTTGCGCACGCCGATGGTCACCGGTGTGCGGGGCGCGGTGGTGGCGGTAAAGTGTACTCGTGCCTTCACATAGCCTGCGCTTTTACGCAAGTTGTATAGATGCGAGACCGAGATTCCAGCTAAGGCGGCGAATTCAGCTTGGCCGTAGATATGGACAGCACGTTCGGCCAGCTTCTTGGTGGCCGGCCCTGAGAGCGTACCGTGGGCACGATCAATCTCGATTAGACAGGCTAAGGCTGCCGCACCATAGCGCGTGGGAAAGGGCATGGCGGGCGGGCCGCGCTGATCGTTAAGGCGCTGATGATCGCGATGCTGGGCAATCAGGCGGCTGACCTGGGCACGCGAATAGCCGGTCACATGCACAATGAAGCGGCGCAGCAGCCCGCGTTGCAGTCGGCTTCGCCCTTGGTAGGCAAACTGATTGAGGGTGCGCCCAATCCAGCTATAGCGCTCAGCGGCGGGTGGTGGGCTGAAGCCGACCTCAAGAGTGCCTTGCATAAACGCTTCAACTTGTTCAATGGTGCGCAGACGCGCGGTGTCGAGTGTCACGATCATCCCCAAAGGATGACCTGTCCTGTGACCGTTCAGGCTCTTTTCTCGTTGGAATCACGCGCCCCTTCCAGGCTCATGTGTCATTGGAAGAGGCTTGCGCTTGCAAAAAATAACAAAACGAGTAGAATCAAATTTAACTGTATATAAATACAGTAATTAGATTTCCCCACCATCGATAGTTTTTTCTCAGCCCTGTGTTCAACGTTTTTTCGGTCACTGACTATCTGTCATGGTGGTTCCATCTTCATTTGCAATTCGGCCCCGGCCTTTAGCATCGATCTCGCATCCCAAAATATTTCGTATTGGTGATGCGCCGTCAGCTACGCGCCCGCCCTGTTTGCCTACAGGTTTCGCAACACTGGATCGTGAGTTGGTCGGTGGCGGCTGGCCGCAGCAGGGGCTAGTAGAACTGCTATGTGATGACGTGGGAATTGGTGAGGTGTCGTTGATGCTGCCCGCGCATGCCTACTTGGGAAACATTCGTCATTTGGGGCCTAAGGGAATGTTGTGGGTGACAGCGGTCACGTCACCTCATCCACCTTATGTACCTTATGCGCCCGCCATTGCGCAATCGGGTGTCGATCTGAAGCAACTCGTGATCGCGAACGCGCCACAAATGCAGGATGCTTTGTGGGCCGCTGAGCAGGGCTTATTGAGCGGGGGCATGGGAATAGTGATGGTGTGGCTATCTGACCAGCAGCCGTCAGATGTTTCACTGCGTCGGCTGTTGCAAGCTGCAAACAACAGCAATGCGCTATGCATATTGGCGCGACCGGTTGCCGCCGCGGTACGGCCATCGCCTGCACAGTTGAGGATCGTATTAAAAGCAGCTCAATCAAGCGCGGCCAACACTGGCGAAATTGAAGTACAACTTTTAAAACGTCGCGGCCTGCCCACAGGCAAAACCATTGTGCTGGAAACGCGCTCGCTGGCTTGCCTGCAACGGCAGCATGTAGTTGAACGCGCAGTGGGCGTTCATAAAAACGCTGATCAGCAACATCGGGGACATAGCTGGTTGGATCGCATCATTGGTTCCGCTTCAACATCGGCCGCCAATATTCGCCAGCGCTCTTTTGAGCTTGACCGATAAGATTATTCGCATGCTGTGGATTGCATTGGAATTCCCTAATCTCGCGCTTGATGCCGTTAACCGCTGCGGTGCCATCAGCGATCTTGGCGAAGGCCACGATTTAATTCGTGATCTGCCGATCGCGGTTATTGCGGGTTCCAATACTCGCCCGCTTTTGTATGCGCTCAATGCGGCCGCGCGCGATGCGGGGATGAGCGTGAGTATGACGCTTGCGAGCGCACGAGCGATGGAAGCGTCGTTGATCGCCATTGCCCGCGCGCCGCAAAAAGAAGCGCAATGCCTGCAGCAAATCGCCGCATGGTGTTCGCAATTTACGCCTTCCGTTTCAGTCAGCGAGCGTGGTGTGGTGATGGAAGTATCAGCATCATTACGGCTCTTTGATGGCATTGCCCGGCTCACCGCACAGATTCGTAAAGGCATGACGGGGATGGGCTATCGTGGCTTGATCGGTATTGCCCCAACGCCGCTGGCAGCAGAACTATTGGCGCGCATCATGCAGTATCAAACCGGTGTGCGCATGTGCCAACACGCCGCACAGCTAAACGAGCGCTTGCGCGATATTCCGCTGCCATTATTTGGTTGGCCGCAAGACACACTGAGCACGCTTTCCACACTGGGCCTCACTAAAATAAAAGATTTACTGGCGCAGCCACGCGAAGGGCTGCGTCGTCGATTTAATGAATCGCTATTGAACGATCTTGATCGCGCGTTGGGTAAAAAACCTGATCCGCGTTTGTATTACGCGCTGCCCGAAAAATTTAAAAGTGATATTGAACTCGTTTTTGAGTTGATCGAAAGCGAGCGGCTTTTGCATCCTATCAACGTGATGTTGATCGAGATGGAAGGCTTTCTACGCGCGCGTGGCGCGGGTGTTGCCGGGCTGGTGTTGTCACTCAAACACAGTCGTGACGACTTCACTGAAATCATCTTCGATACCCGCACGCCGGCGCGCGATGTCACGCACTGGCTGCGCCTGATTCGTGAGCGCTTCAATATGATTTCGCTCAAAACCGCGGTGATTGCGATCACCTTAAAAGCGGATCGCCTTTGCCCTTATGAAGAGGTGAATGAAAGTTTTTTTCCCGGCACTGAAACGGGCGGCAAAAAGCGCGACGGCCTGCTGGATCGCCTCACGTCACGCTTGGGCGAAGGTAATGTATTTTCAATTGCGATCAAGGACGATCATCGCCCGGAAGCATCGTGGCAAATAGGGTCGCAGCAGAAACGTGTTGACGCTCATGATAAAAAATCGAATAGAAAATCGAAACAGGTGTTGCCTGCCATAGAGAAATTCACACCACGACCAACGTGGCTGTTGCGCGAACCGCGTTCACTCAACACCATAAATGAACGTCCGCATTATCATGGCGCGCTTACCATTCTGGCGGGACCTGAGCGCATCGAAACCGGCTGGTGGGATAACAAACCGGTGGCACGCGATTACTTTGTTGCGCAAAACCCGCGGCATGAAGTGTGCTGGATTTTTCGTGATTATCGGCTGGGGAAACGCTGGTATTTGCATGGGATGTTTGCATAGAAATGCGCCCTTCTTACGCCGCCCTGCACTGTCTCAGTAATTTCAGTTTCCTGCGCGCAGCTTCGCACCCGGAAGAGTTGGTGCAACGCGCTGTAGCACTTAACTATGCAGCGATTGCGATCACAGATGAATGCTCCGTTGCTGGCGTGGTGCGCGCGCATGTGGCCGCAAAAGAGCACGGCATCAAGCTCATTATTGGTGCCGAGTTTGTACTGCAGGATGCGCCGGATATTGAGCGCCTGGTGTTACTCGCGCAAACCCGAGAAGGCTACGGAAATTTATGCGAATTCATCACGCTCGCGCGACGGCGCGCCGACAAGGGAAGCTACGAACTCAACATGGCGGATGTGCTGGCGGGAATGCCGGAGTGTCTAGCCATTGTGAAAGTGGCGAACGCAGCTGCGTCTTCCACATTGGCGCATTTACAAAAACTGCGCGCAGTGTTTCCGCAACGCCTCTGGATCGGAGTTGCGCTTAACTACAGCGCGGATGACGAGCAAACGCTTGATGATCTACTCACCCTTGAGATTCAATCAGGTGTGCCGCTGGTGGCATTGGAGGCCGTTGCGATGCATGACCGCGCCCGCAAACCGCTGCATGATGTCGTCACCGCAACGCGCCTGCACATGCCGGTGAGCGAGCTGGGCAGGCAGGTGCTGCCACACAGCGAAGGGCATTTAAAGCCCATTGCACGACTGCTAAAACGCTATCCCCCGCGCCTGGTTATCGAGACGCTGGCGATCGCTGCGCAATGCAAATTTTCGCTTGATGAAATTCGCTACGAATATCCGCGCGAAGTGGTGCCTGAAGAAGAAACGCCCAAAAGTTTTCTACGCAAGCTGACCTATGAAGGCATGACCACGCGCTACGGTGAGGTTTTTCCTGAAGCAGTGGTCAAAATCATTGAGCATGAATTGCGCATCATCGGTGATTTGCAATATGAAGCGTTTTTTTTAACCATTTACGATATCGTCAAATTCGCGCGCCGTGAAGGCATTCTCTGCCAAGGGCGCGGCTCGGCGGCAAATTCAGCGGTCTGTTATTGTCTCGGCATTACTGAAGTTGACCCGTCACGGATGCAGGTTTTGTTTGAGCGTTTTATCTCGCGCGAACGTAACGAGCCGCCGGATATTGATGTGGATTTTGAGCATGAGCGGCGCGAGGAAGTGATCCAATATTTGTATCGTAAATATGGTCGCAACCGTACAGCTTTGACCGCCGCGGTGGCCACCTATCGGCCCAAAAGTGCGATCCGTGATGTGGGCAAAGCGTTGGGCCTGTCGCTTGATCAAGTGGACGCGTTATCAACAGCAATTGTCTGGTGGGATGGACGCTCAATTGCGCCCGAGCGGCTGCGTGAAGCGGGCTTTGATCCTGACCAGCCGCTAATGCAAAAGCTACTCGAACTCACCCATGAACTGGTTGGTTTTCCACGTCATCTCTCGCAACATTCCGGCGGTTTTGTAATCGCCCGTGAACAACTCACGCGCCTGGTGCCGGTTGAAAATGCCGCGATGCCAGAACGCTCTGTTATCCAATGGGATAAAGATGATCTCGATGAGCTTGGCTTAATTAAAGTCGATGTGTTGGCGCTCGGCATGTTGACCGCGATTCGTAAAACCTTTGATACCCTGAATCGGTTTTATGGAGAGGCGTTGGTGGTCAAGGCGGTCAAAGATGTGCCGCCCGAAGATGCCGAGACGTATCGCATGATTCAGCGCGCCGACACCATTGGCGTATTTCAAATTGAATCGCGCGCGCAAATGTCGATGCTGCCGCGCTTGAAACCAAAATGTTTTTACGACCTCGTGATTGAAGTCGCGATTGTGCGGCCCGGGCCGATTCAGGGCGGCATGGTGCATCCGTATTTGAAGCGGCGCAATGGACAGGAGAAAGTCGTTTACCCCAGTGCCGCAGTTGAGCAGGTATTAAAACGCACACTGGGCGTTTCCATTTTTCAGGAACAAGTCATGCAGCTGGCGGTGATTGCGGCCGGATTTACGCCAGGCGAAGCGGATCGTTTACGCCGCGCGATGGCCGCATGGAAACGCAAGGGCGGGATTGAGCCATTTCGTGAACAACTGATGACCGGCATGTTGTCACGCGGTTATACCGAAACCTATGCGGAGCAAATTTATAAGCAGATGCAAGGCTTCGGTGAATATGGTTTTCCGGAATCGCACGCGGCCAGCTTTGCGCTGCTGGTGTACATCTCGTGTTACTTGAAATGTCATCATCCGGCGGCGTTTACGTGCGGGCTGTTAAATAGCCAGCCGCTCGGTTTTTATTCGCCGTCACAGCTGGTGCAGGATGTAAAACGACATGACGTAATCGTGCAAGCCGTGGATGTGATGGTGAGCGACTGGGATTGTGTATTGGAAAATATCCACAATTCAAACCCCAACACTGGCGCGCATTTCAAGGCAAAAATGCCTGAGGAAAGCCGCCAAACGGCGAGTTTGGATAGAGATATACAACATGATCAACCTGCGATCCGCTTGGGCTTCTGCATAGTCAAAGGTTTGTCTCTTGCCGCAGCCACACGCATTCTTAATGCACGAACAACACAGCCGTTTACCGATATTGCCGACGTAAAACGCCGCGCACAATTAGACGAAGGCGACATCACCGCATTAGCATCAGCAGATGCGTTTGCAACGTTGATCGGCAATCGCCGCGAGTCCTTGTGGCGCGCACTGGGCACATCACAAGATGCCGCCATGTTCACGGCACCGGCAGATCACACGCAAGCAGCACTCAATGCACCGACCGAAGCCAGCGATATCCTTGAAGACTATCGCAGTACCGGTCTTACCTTGCGACGCCATCCACTCGCGTTACTGCGCTCACAACTCACTGCCGACTACGTCATCACCGCCGCACAGCTTGCGAAGATGTACACCGGCCGCCGCGTGCGCGTGGTGGGGATTGTGACGTGCCGACAACGGCCCAGTACGGCCAACGGCACCATGTTTGTCACGCTCGAAGATGAGACCGGTTACGTGAACGGCGTGGTGTGGTCATCGGTCGCAGAGGCCAATCGTAAAGCGCTGATTTTTTCACGCATGCTGCGCATAACTGGACGCGTGGAACGGCAAGGTGCCGTAGTCCATTTGATTGCCGAAAAGCTGAGCGACGAAACAGCGATGCTGGATGCGCTGTTGGGCGATCTCAATGTGACGTCGAGGGATTTCCATTAAATCCAAAGACAACCATCCAACCCGAGCGGCAGAGGTTCGCCCGGGTTGGATTTTTTAGAACTAGATTTAGCTACAAATTTAGTCTGCTTGCTTACGCAAAAACGCCGGGATGTCGTACATCTCAACACCCGATTGCTGCATGGCTGATACGGTTGCATCACGACGACGACGCGTAACGGCGGGCGTATCCAGATCCGCGTAGTTGATTGCGCCAGCAGGAGACGACATCATCGAGCCAATCGCGTCATCAGTACCGGTGCGCTGCATGGCCGGTGCTGAATAGACCATTTGTGGTTGACGCTTGGAGATGCTGCCACCCAAGCCGGTTGCCACGATGGTCACACGCAATTGATCGCCGATTTCTTCATCCAGCACGCTACCAAAAATCACGGTTGCATCTTCAGCGGTAAAGCTGCGGATGGTGTTCATGACTTCATGCACTTCTTTTAGCTTCAACGATTTATTGGCCGTGATATTGACCAGGACACCGCGCGCGCCGGTGAGGTTTACGTCTTCGAGCAGTGGTGAAGCCGCCGCACGTTCCGCCGCAACCTGTGCGCGATCCGTACCGCTGGCCATCGCCGAGCCCATCATCGCCACCCCGTTTTCACTCATCACCGTGCGAACGTCAGCGAAGTCAACGTTAACAATACCGGGGCAGTTAATAATTTCCGCGATACCGGCAACCGCACCGAGTAACACTTCATTGGCTGCTTTGAAACCGTCTTCAAAGGTCGCGTCTTCGCCCAATACTTCCATCAGCCGGTCATTCGGGATGATGATGAGTGAATCCACGTTTTGCTTTAACGCTTCAATGCCCGCGTTCGCCGCCTTCATGCGCTTGCCTTCGAACGCGAATGGCTTGGTCACGACTGCGACCGTTAGCACACCCATTTCGCGCGCGACTTCAGCGATGATTGGCGCAGCACCGGTACCCGTACCGCCACCCATACCGGCGGTAATGAAGAGCATGTCAGCACCTTGAATCATTTCGGCAATGCGTTCACGATCTTCAATCGCGGCCTGACGACCCACATCAGGATTAGCACCCGCACCGAGCCCGCGGGTGGTGGTGCCACCGAGTTGCATGATGGTTTTGGCCTGGTTACGTTTCAACGCTTGCGCGTCGGTATTGGCGCAAATAAATTCCACACCGGACACGCCGTTAGTAATCATGTGGTCAACCGCGTTTCCGCCGCAACCACCCACGCCGATCACCTTGATAATGGCTTCCGGCTGTTCCGTATCTAATAATTCAATCATTTTGAATCTCCTCTGCTGTGGTGAAACATAAAAACAACTCAAATAAAAAACAACGCTTTAAAACTTGTAATAAAAATATTCCCTGAAATTTTTTTAAAAGTTACCTTTACAATTTCCCTAGAAATTTCCCCCGCAAACTTCGCTAGAAGTTACCTTTACAATTTCCTTAGAAATTTCCCTTAAACCAATTCGCCATCCGCTCAAACACGCTCTTGAAATTTGTCGAGTGCATGCGCACATGCTCGTCACGTTTGCGCTGCTCCATGCCTGATAACAGCAGCCCCACGCAAGTCGAGAAGCGCGGATTACGCACCACCTCCGACAAGCCGCCTGAATAATTCGGCACACCCAATCGCACCGGCATATGGAAGACTTCTTCGCCCAATTCCACCATGCCCTGCATCGCCGCACTGCCTCCGGTCAACACAATTCCGCTGGATAACAATTCTTCAAAACCACTTGCACGAAGTTCGCGCTGAATCAGCGAATAGAGCTCTTCCACGCGTGGCTCGATTACTTCCGCAAGCGTCTGTCGCGAAAGCTGACGCGGCTCACGCTCGCCCACGCCAGGCACTTCAATCACATCATTCACGCTCGCCATTTGCCGCAGTGCGCAGCCGTGCGCCATCTTGATATCTTCAGCGTCCTTGGTCGGCGTGCGCAGCGCCATTGCGATGTCGTTAGTGATCTGGTCGCCCGCAATCGGAATCACCGCTGTATGGCGAATCGCACCGCCGGTAAATACGGCAATGTCAGTTGTGCCGCCACCAATATCGACCAGACAAACGCCCAAATCTTTTTCGTCCTGCGACAGCACCGCAATGGCGGAGGCAAGTGGTTGCAACACCAAATCGCTCACTTCCAAACCACAGCGACGCACACACTTCATGATGTTTTGCGCAGCACTCACCGCACCGGTGACAATGTGTACTTTCACTTCCAGCCGCACGCCACTCATGCCGACTGGCTCGCGCACGTCCTCCTGCCCGTCGATGATAAATTCCTGCGTGAGAATGTGAAGAATCTGCTGATCCATCGGGATATTCACCGCGCGTGCAGTTTCAATCACGCGATCCACATCGAATTGGGAAACCTCTTTATCCTTGATCGCCACCATGCCGTGCGAGTTGAAACTCTTGATGTGCGAGCCCGCAATGCCGGTCAGCACATCGCGAATTTTGCAATCCGCCATCAACTCCGCCTCTTCCAGTGCGCGCTGAATACCATGCACCGTGGTTTCAATATTCACCACCACGCCTTTTTTCAAACCCTTCGAGGGATGTTGTCCAATGCCCAACACCTCAACGCTGCCTTCATCGTTTACCTCAGCCACGATGGCGACAATTTTTGAAGTGCCAATATCCAGCGCCACCAACAGGTTTTTAGTTTCGCGGGGTTTGTTCATTTGTATTCCCTGTTTTTTATTAGCTTCATTTCGATTTGACTGCGACCAAGGTGCGAACAGCCAATCCGTTTTGATATCGCAAATCGATGTGTGAATTCGCCGCCTGCAAGTTTGCAAGCTGGTGATACGCGCGGATATAGCGCTGCAATCGCGCAATCGCATCTGATCGTCCCAGCTCAAGAACGGTGCCGTTATCCAGCTTTATCAACCATGCGCGACGGCTCGACAATTGCAACTCTTTTGGGGTGCGCTCCACCACCAAAAGTTGTTTGCGAAACTGATCGAATCCCGCCAGCACTTCACGCCCGCTGCCCGGAGGCCCAGCAAATACGGGCATCTCCAGCCATTTTTCGTCTGCGGCCTTTGCTACTGAACCGGTGTTGAATACTTCGCCAAAGTTATTCACCATGAGCCGTTGCGCGTTTTGCGATTGCTGCGCGTCGTTCACTGAAACATCGCGCCAGTGTCCATAAGGCGTATGTTCTTCAATCGTAATTTCCAGCGTTGCAGGCAATTGGCGGCGCACATTCGCATTGCGCACCCACGCCACTTGCTTGACTGCGGCTTGCACTTCATCAAGGTCGGTGCGCAACATGCTGCGGCGCGCATTGGCACTCACATTCGCAATCACATTCGCCACTTTTGATAGCTCGTTCGCGTCCACTTGTTTAAAATCACCTTTGAATTTCACCTCACGCACCGGCCATTCCGGCAGCCATTTCCACACCAGCCACGCCACACTCGCCGCGATCAGCATGGCGAGTAAAGCCACGGCGATGACGACAATGCGCTGCCGAAAAAACGGCACCGCGAGCTCCTCTGACGATTGTGATGTTTGTGCTTTGGCCATGGCTAGCTTTTAAGCGAAGCGCCTTCCAGAATGCGTACACACAAATCGGCGTAACTCAGTCCCGCCGCGCGGCCTGCCATCGGCACCAGCGAATGGCTAGTCATGCCGGGTGAGGTATTCATTTCCAAAAACGCATAACGCCCGTTGGGCTGCAACATCACATCCGCACGTCCCCAACCTGAGCAACCCAATACACGGAATGCTTTCAAGGTATCGGCACGAATGCGCGCCTCGATGTCGGCATCAATGCCTGACGGGCAGTGATACTTCACGACATCGGTAAAATATTTATTCGCGTAGTCGTATTTACCTTCCGGCGCTTCAATGCGAATCAGCGGTAGCACTTCATCATTGACCACCGATGCCGTTAATTCCTGACCCGCAATAAATTCTTCGGCAATCACCAGTGGATCAAGCTTTACCGCCAGCTCAAACGCATAGGGCAGATCAGAGGCGACGTTTACTTTGGTGATGCCAATACTGGAACCTTCACGCGCAGGTTTCACAATCAGCGGCAGTTTTAGATCATCAATTGCCTTTATCCAGTCGCTATCCTTGTTGACGACGTGATAACGCGGCGTGGGAATACCGGCGGCTTGCCAGATCAGCTTGGTACGCCATTTATCCATCGCCACCGCACTCGCCATCACGCCGCTGCCGGTGTAGGGAATCTTCAGCGCTTCGAGCACACCCTGCACCGTGCCATCCTCGCCAAAGCGCCCATGCAAGGCGATAAATACACGGTCAAATTTTTCGCGTGGCAGATCAAACAGCGATTGCACCGCCGGATCAAACGCATAGGCGTCAACGCCTTTTTCGCGCAATGCCGCCAGCACGCCATTTCCCGACAAGAGTGAGATTTCCCGCTCAGCCGAGGGGCCGCCCATGAGCACTGCGACCTTACCCAGTTTTTTAATATCATTCGTCATTCGTGTTTCCCAACTATTTTTACTTCACGTACCAACTCCAGCTCGGTGTTTGCCTTCACGGTGGCCTGCATGTGCGCGATCATGGATTCAATATCGTGGGCACTTGCATTACCAGTGTTGATAATGAAATTTGCGTGCTTTGTTGACACCTGTGCGCCGCCAATCGTGAAACCTTTCAGCCCGCATGATTCAATCAATCGCGCCGCAAAGTCATTTGGCGGATTGCGGAATGTGGAACCGGCATTCGGTTTATCGAGCGGCTGCGAGGCCATGCGTTTGGCGAGCAATTCTTTGATGCGCGTTTGCGCCGCAACCGCATCGCCTGGCACAAAACGAAAGCGCGCCGCGACGAACCATTCATCATCGTGACGGGAGACGGGTGACGGGTGGCGGCGTTTCGCTTCGACGTGCCGATAGCCGATCTCGTAGTCCGCGTTGGTGCGGGTATGCAGTACGCCGGCGCGATC
>JANMQR010000169.1:0-22826 GCA_031370625.1 Burkholderiales bacterium
GCTGTTCGGTGTCATCAACATCCCAAGCAGCGTCTGGATCGACGAGGCCGGCGTGATCGTTCGGCCTGCCGAAGAGGCCCCCGCACCGCCGCAGCCCCTTCGCTGGCGGAGGGATTTGGCTTGCCCGCGTTAGAGGCGATGTCCTGCGGCACCGCCACGATTGGTTCAAATTTAACCAGCGTGCCTGAGGTGATCGGCTGGTCTGAGGCGCTTTTTGATCCAACGAGTCCTGAGTTGATAGCCAAGAAAATCCATCAGGCGCTGACAGAGCCCGGTTTCTTGCAAGCGCTTCGCGATCATGGTCTGAACCAAGCCAAAAAGTTTTCATGGAAGCGGACCGCCGAAAGTGCGCTTGATGCTTTCGAGTCGCATTGTGAGCAATTTAAAGGCAGCACAAATGATGTGGTTCGTGAGTTAGACAAATCCAAGGTATCGAAGCGAATACAACCACAATATTTGCACGCAACAGAGGGCGAAAGCGATCTGGTCAAGAGATTTATTCAGGACGACGATGCTTCATCAATGAGCAATCAAGACCTGCTGCAAATCGCAGTCGCAGTTGCGGCGAACCGAAGCAAGCTCGAACGACTATTTAGTAAGACTGGCTTTCATGATCGTAAATAAAAATGCGCCGGAAAGCTTCCAAATAGCATCCTGGGGATTCGTGTGAATGCCACATTCACAAGCATGAAAAAGTGCGTCTTTCAGATTGAGGGCGGCTTGAAAGCACGTGAAGTCGCGATTGTCTGATGCGAATCGTAATTGATCTCCAAAGCTGCCAGTCAGGCAGCAAACGCGGCGGCATTGGACGATACTCAATGGAGCTTGCCAAGGCGATGGCACGCGCGCCACGCCAGCATGAATTGTGGTTAGCGCTTAACGCGCTCATGCCTGATAGCATTGCTGAAATAAAAAGCGCTTTCGATGGCCTCATTCCGAATGAGCGGATTCAAGTTTTTGATCTTCCACTCCGTCTTCACGTACGGACAGCAGAGCCCGCGCGGGTGCGTGCGGCTGAAATTATTCGGGAGGATTTTTTGCGTTCTTTGCAGCCCGACTTTGTTCACATCATGAGCTTGTTCGAAGGCGTTGATGAGGATGTGGTTACATCTGTTGGGCAATATTTCCCCGGTAATAAAACGTCGGTGACGCTGCACGATCTAATACCGCTCGTGCAAAGTGCGCGCTATTTGTCTGACCGTAGAAGCCAAGATTATTACGAGCGCAAAATCCAAAATATCAAAAGCGCGCAATTGTTATTGGCCAACTCAGAATTTTCACGTCGGGAAGGAATTGATCTCCTCGATTTGCCTGCTGACAGGGTGCTAAACGTTTCGGCAGCGGCGGATGAACGCTTCAAGCCGAACATTCCTGATCCGCAAAGAGCGGCTAGGTTATTAGCCCGTTATGGCATACAGCGCAAGTTTCTGATGTATACCGCAAGCTTTGATTCTCGAAAGAATCAGGCAAATTTAATTTCAGCGTTCGCGCTACTTGCTCCTGAATTACGCAAAGATTATCAGCTCGTGCTGATAGGGTGGGGCTCAGAAGAAGTACTACGTAAACTTCGAGGATTGGTTAAGAAGTTGGGCTTACATGAAGGCGAAGTAATATTTCCTGGCCACGTTCTCGATATTGATTTAGTGGCGCTCTACAACCTTTGCCACCTCTTCGTGTTGCCATCGTTGGCAGAGGGTTTTGGTTTGCCCGCATTAGAAGCGATGTCTTGCGGGACCGCCACGATTGGTTCAAACGTATCCAGTATCCCCGAGGTGATTGGCTGGACTGAGGCGCTGTTTGATCCCACCAGCCCCAACCTCGTCGCCAAGAAAATTCATCAAGCGCTGACAGAGCCGGGTTTCTTGCAAGCGCTTCGCGATCATGGTCTAAGCCAAGCAAAAAAGTTTTCGTGGAAGCAAACGGCAGATCGTGCTTTTAATGCGTTTGAAACGCAACACGCGCGCACGAGGAAAAAAAATGGATATGACAACCATCTGTCAAATCTTAAAAGTAATTTGGTTGTAGATAGGCCTCCCGCCTTTCTCGCACCAGAAAATGTAAGCGGTGTCGTCAGAAAAATTCTTGATTTAGATGGCGCGTCGAATCTGAGTGACGAAGATATTCTGGAAATTTCAGAATCAATAGCGGCGAATCGATCTGTCGCGGAGGCGCTGTTTAACGATAAGAAGCTTACGGCAAAGGATGGGGCTCTGCTGACCTCCTGTCTTTGCACCGAACAACGCATACGCTCCCCTGCGTTTCAGCAGTGGGGCGCGTTATTGCGTGAGGCACCTGGCCGCATGCATCGTAAAATATGGGAGTTTTGTTTCATTTGCGAGACGTTGCAAGAGAGAGGATTGCTCAATCCCGCTAGGAGGGGCTTAGGCTTTGCAGTCGGAGAAGAGCCGCTAAGCTCGTTATTTGCAACGCTAGGCGTCGATATTGTTGCGACAGATTTGGCGACCGATGAAGCAAAAAAAATAGGTTGGCTCGATACCAATGAGCACGCGTCTGGACTCTCGATATTGAATAAACGCAACATTTGTGATCCTGCAATATTTAGTCAGCGCGTTAAGTTTCAATTTTGCGATATGAATCACATCCCCGCTGAATTTGATGAGCAGTTTGATTTTCTGTGGTCGGCCTGTGCCCTTGAGCATTTGGGATCGATCAAGCACGGGCAAGAGTTTGTCTACAATTCGATCAAGTGTTTGAAGCCCGGTGGCATCGCCGTTCACACCACGGAATACAATATTTCGTCGAAAACAGACACGGTGGACAACGGCGGCACGGTCATCTTTCGTCAGTGCGATATTCAGGAAATAATCGACACTTTACGAAGCCAAGGTCATTCAATTGAGATGGATTGGGACGAGGGTGATGGTCCCGCTGATAAGTTTATTGATGTCGCCCCTTACTGCCATGATCCCCACCTAAAATTGCAACTCTGGCAATACGTCACGACTTCACTCGGTCTCGTCATTAAGAAGCGCTTGTAATGATCGTTAGAAATACCGCGCAGTCTTAACTTTTTTGGCAATAAAATGTGTTCGAAATCATCTGGCCTGGTGCATCGGGCCAGCCGTCTTCGCGCACACTGATCAATTTACAACCTGATTCAGCAATGATCGTCAAAATAACATCCTGCGGCACGCAGTGCATTTGCATATCCAACGCGTGATCTGCTGCTAGCCATTCGTTCAAGATAAAACGATATCCAATGATGTATGTCGGCACCTGAAATATGGCTATCCCGTTCGGCTTAAGCGCGGCCAAGGCGATTTTGATTAAAGCGGCGATGACGGGCGGAGGATTATGCTGGAGCACAATGAGTGAGTAGAAGAAATCGCATGGCTCGATGGCCACTCGAAAGTCTTGCGCGCATTCGTGAAACTCGATATTTTGAGCGGCCACCTCTGCTACACGAGCCCTGGCGTGAGCCAAGTGGTTACGTGAGATATCGTAGCCGTGAACACGCTTAAAATACTTTGCGAAGCTGGTCGTTACGCGACCTACCCCGCAGCCGTACTCGACGCACACCTTGTCTGCCAATTGGTCAAACCCATACTGGCTTAACGAACGGATCACTTGAGACGCCTCAGATTCCCCTGACCCCCAAAATGAGTCAATTGACGTGTTCAAGTTCTGTGGCAAGAATTCCTCAAACGTTAACACGGAGAAATGCGCTTTTTCGCTGCCCAAATGCTCCCAGACAGTTTTGATCTTTGCCGCGCATTTGCCAAGCTCCTCAGAAGTTGCATCAACGGCAATATCCAACGCCGTTAAAAAAGGGGGCAACCCGGGTTCTTGGCTGTGCAAACTTACGCTCGACTGTCGGCCAATAAATTCCTGACTGGTGAGGAAGTTCAAAACAAGTTGCTTGAACCCTGGTGTGCTGAGGTGTCCCCTGATCGTATGATCTGATTCTGGCTCTCGCCCTAATAAATTCCGGTAGCACCAAAAAACATCATCACGCGAGACCGTAGTTTCTGTAGTCAATCCATCTTGCCTGGATTGCTTCGATTCAATAAACATACTCACTTAGCACATCTCCAAAGGAAATCATGGTGTAGTTAATCGGCATTACCGAGGAATCTTGCGGCGTCTAAAACACATGGTGTTGTAGATCCTTGCTTTAGAAATCTGTGTGCGTTGACATTTTGTTTTACACAAAATTAATTATAGCAAGACCAGAATTCGCTGTAGTACTTGAGTGATAATCTACAAATACGTTACGAGATTTATTTCTACAGAGATAACTGATCGATACGTTTATCCAAAAGGTAAGTATGAAAATTTGGAATATTGGACAAGCAGTCACGCGGGAAGAAGTTATTTGGTGCTACCAAACACTCCTTGGCCGTGAGCCTGAATCTGAGGATGCGATACTCCCGCATCTTGAGAGCGGTAGTTTCAAGAGCCTGGTTCGCAGCTTTGTGAGTACTTCTGAGTACGCCGCAAGAACATCTGCCTTGAGCAAGATCCAGCTCTATGAGCGGCCTCAAGAAGAGCTACCGGAGCCAGAAGAGCACGTGTTGATTAGCCCTGAACACAATGAGGCGCTGGCAAAGGCGGAGTTTGATGCTGGTGTGCTGGAGGTGCGCAGCACGCCAAGCATGCTGACCTTGGAAACATCGTCCCGCTGCAATCTTCGCTGCGTGATGTGTCCTCAGGCGATCAATGTCGTTAAGCGCCCGAAACACATGGAATCAGAAATGATCGTGAGCCTCGAAAGGTTTATTCGGCAATCAAACAATGTTCAGCTACATGGCATTGGCGAACCCTTGGCCAGTCCTGCATTTTGGGACAGTCTAAAATTCATTCCAGAATCCTGCGATTCATCGATCAACACGAATCTCACTGTCTTGGATGATCGAAGATTGAAAAATCTCGTTGCATCACAGCTAAGGGCAATCAACGTTTCTTTGGATGCGGCACGTCCGGAAACGTATCAGAAAATTCGTGGCTTCTCATTCGAGGAGGTTACCAATAATATTCGGCGCTTTGTGGATGCGCGGCGTGAGAGCGGCAAAAAATTTCCACTGTTGTTCATGAATATGACCCTTATGCGATCCAACATCGAAGAGGTGCTGGAATTTATTGATATGGCCGCAGACATGGGTGCTGACAGCATTTATTTCTGGCATCTTAATCACTGGCCAGCTGAAGAAATGGCACCCTATGTTTTGGAGCGCGAAGGCTGGACTTTCGATTACAAGAAAGAAGGGCTTTGGAATTTTCCGGAGCTCTCGAACGAATATCTGCGCAAGGCCGAGATTCGTGCGCGCGAGCGGGGTATTGACTTGCGGCTGGATCAAAATAAAACGGTGTACTTTGATCCGCTCGAAAGCGCAGCGTGATGGAAACTGTTAAAGATTGCAGCTACCCCTGGACTTGGATGATGGTTACCGCCGATGGTGCCGTGAAGCCCTGTTGTTTTTCTTCAATGCCGATGGGAAATTTAAATGATTCCAGTGTTGAAGATGTATGGAATGGTGCAGCGGCAATTGAATTAAGGCGTTATATCAAGGCAGACAAAATTCATCCGATCTGCGCCAATGCGCCGTGCAAATATGTGCAGAACACAGAACTGCAGCAAAAGGAGGCGGCTGAAAACGAAGTCGGATCGACTTGCAAACCCTAGCGTTGGCGCGTCTTTCAGAGCATAAATGCTTGTAAAGCGGCGTCTGATAAAGGGTTTACTAACTCAATCGCCCGCAGCTCGCTGACTCAGCGTTGTATCAATTGCTTCTTCATCACACACCACGCTATTCGCGATAACCATCTCGTCCATTATTTCTTGTTGCGCGGCGGACATGTGTGTGCTGCTTGTGTTCTCACTCGAATAACTCGACAAGAATAGTTTCATCACATGATCAACGCCTTCTGATTTTATTGAGCGTAGATCATCTTCAAAATATTGTCCTCGATTGTAGTTGCCGGTGATGATTTCAAATGATGGAAAGTAGTCGCACTGCGGATTGGTTTTTGCTATCTCGCCGACAGCGGCGCGCAACACTGATTTGCTGTAGGTGGTCGAGACGAGCACATGCTGATTTTCATAAGTGGCAATTAATGGCACGGGCGAAACAGTAAGGATAATTTTTGCGCGCGGATTGACTGCGGATAGTTGACCGATGAATAGCAGCAAATCAGCGACAACATCTTTTACCTCAAAGTTGATGAATTCATAGCGCTCGTGATCCATTTCACCGGCCACCACGCCCGGTGCCAGTGGAAATACCGCACCATCCGTTCGGCTTCGCCATGCCTCAGTCAGCCCGAGTGTGAATACAAAGACGTCGAGTTTTTCAAACATCTCCCGAACCGCCGCAAAATGGCTCGCACGCGATTGTGCCAATGCTTCAACCGAATCGAAACCGTCCGGCTCAATCTGCGGGCGAAAAGGATCAACCAGCTTGTCGTCACCGCGATGCCAATAATCATCAACGGGTGAGAAACGACCGTAGGCGCGGTCAAAAAGTTGCACTAGCTGTCGCGCGGTGTAGATGTTGCCAAAGCGTGCGGAGAAGACGCCGAAATTGCGTTGCGTCGCGTTTTGCGGCGGAAGATCGTCGCCCGTTTCCGTCACGTAATAATTGAAGCCGTGTTTGGTCAACGTGCGCGAAATGTGCTGCGCGAAACAGCTCCCTGCCGTGGCAACCTTGCTCTCACGATTCAATCTAAAACGCGCATTCACCACCGGATTCACATCCGAAATTGGTAGCCGCTCAATTGCCCGACGCCAAAATTGGTAATCAGGCAGACCCTGATAGGGATTTGACGTCGGCGTATTTGGCTTTTCATTAATAACGTTTTGCACAGTAGGCGCAGCATCATTAGTCGCGGGCACTAAAACTGGCGCGCTGCTTTTTAATTTCGCCAGCAGGTGCTCGTACCTGCTTGAATTCAGCCGATGGCAGGTCAGTTCATCAGGCGCATATTTTGAAAACGTCGCAAACGATGCGTCGATAAACTGCTCAAGCGTCATCATTGATACGGGCATGTCACGAAGTTCGAAAGGCGTGAAGCGCTTGAATAAATAATTGCCTGCAAGGTCGAGCCGCTTGCCAATTTCAGGATAAACCGGCCAAACGCTAGAGCTATTCATTTCGTCATCTACATATTCTTCGACGCCGGGAAGCGTTTTGATTCCTTCGCGCTCCAACAAAGCTTTGGTGATGTCTGCCAACACAAGTAATTTGGGATGATTAAATGAATACATCCAGCAGCCGCTTCGCGACCATTTTTCAATCAGCGGCTCCATCGCAATACCAGTGAGCACACCTTCATTTATCAATATGCTTTTGGCGAGCGCCCAATATTCGAAGTAGCCTAAAATTTCATACGTCTCTTCACAAAAAAGATTTAGCGTTTCGGTTGTAGAAAGTTTGTGTTTCCAGCAAAAAAACGCAAGTGTAGATTGATAGGCGCCCAGCGGACCAAAGATGTGCTCGCCTTGAGAATCTTCTACATAATCCATGTCTGGATGAAATGCGGCAAAACTAATTTTGGGAACGAGTCTTACTTTCGAATAGTTTGCCGGATATTTCTTTTGAAGAACATGGATTGTTGCGGCGTCGGCATGAACAAAAATTAAACTGCTTTCAGCAATCAATCTTGACAACTCGTTATCGTGCGTCTCCAGACGCGCTATCACGTCCGGCAGGGCTTCAAACGCGCTTGTTTTAGCATCCCCGGTCATTGCCCGAGTCAAGCGCGCCAGGCCACGCACTTGGCAGTTACCCAGGAACAGAAATTTTTTATCCGACAAGCTGCGGCGAGCGAGCTTGTTGATATGTATTTGATAAGCAGACTTGTGATGATCAAGTGTGCTTGAAAGCGGCAACCTGAGCGCCAGCTCCTGGCTATGTGTGAGCTTATGCAAGAGCAGTTCAAGATTGTCGCTTTGGTGAAGTGCTGCCTTGTGCGCCCGTTTTCCCTCCTTGTCCGGCGCACGACCCAATATGCCGCGATAGGCGGCTTCGACAAGCTCGCCTCCAAACAGCTTTATAAAAAAACGGAAAACGAATGACATGATTTCTTAATGGGATCTACAGGTTTCACCTGATGAGTTTTGTCTTGCAATAATTAACGTGGTGGTTGCTCTCATTGCCAGTTTTTAAATCACGACCACATCCACCGCCAATGGTTTAAACCCCAAATGTTCAAACCAGCATACATACTCCGACACCATGTCGATCATGACGCGATACCGGCCAGGTGCTGCGATACGAAGAGTGACATTGCAACTAGTCGTTTCACCTGGCTCAATATCTTTATCAAGAGCAGATCGACTGAAATCGATCATTATTGGTTTGCCGTTCGCGTCACATAAATGTGTTCCAACACGTACGATGCCCTCTATTCGTGGATTGCTATGCAGCCATCGTGCCTGACCCGTATTGCGTATAACGCAGGGTATTGAAAATTCATCTCCTGCGTTCACACTGATCTTATGGGAATCAATCGTTATTTCGCAGCTCAAACCTTTGACGCCGCGGCTATCAAGTTTGTGGCTACCTTTGTGGAGAAAAAACACTGCCTTGCTGGTCATTGTATTGGTGGTTTCACTGAGAATGCGCCGCTTTAACGCTCTCGATGGGTTAAGCGCTATCAACGCTTTATATTCGTCCAATGTCAATTCACCACCGCAGCTAAGCTTGCACGTGGACGCCGTAAAACCAACGCTATAGGCAAGCTCCACGACATCTTCTAAAACCAGATCGTTCTCAAGCACGTCGTAATCTGCCATTTCTTTTTGCGACATCGGCGTTTGCGAATGAAGGCGGCCAGGCTCGCTGAATCCGGCGATCCCACCCGGCTTCAGCACGCGCGCCATTTCCGCCAATATTTCCAGTTGATTCGGAATGTGGTGAAACGCGTCAAAGCAAACGATGCGATCAATGGATGCGTCGGGCAGGTCGATTCGCCGACCATTGAAATGCAAAAATGTAGGCGATGATAAAGGGATGCCGATAATCGGATGTTCATTGAACAGTCGCTCGCCGATGGCCAAGGCGGCTTCAGAGGCATCGAGCGAAATGGTTACACAATGCATTTGATTCAGATAGCGGGATAGCCAGCAAGTGCCTGCCGCAAAATCCAGCACGGTCATCGACCTCGTTAAATGCAGGCCGGACAAAAGCTGGCCGAGATTGATCAACATATCCGGCGCAAGAAACACGCTCGAAAAAGGTTTGCTCATCTGCTCAGTGGGGTCAACCAACGAGCGATAGTATTTATCTGCGGTCTCGCAAAGTGCCTCAACAGACAATCGTTGCATAACACTAATGGGGTCAATAAGTTTCAAGATATGCCTTCGATTAATTTGAATATCAAGTTACTGAGCGCCAAATTTGAGCTTCTTGAGTAAGCCTTGCAGCCTGAATTTCTTGATCAGCTTTTGCACACTTTGCCTATGAAGATGAAATTCCATCACGGTTTCATCAATCTCGATAGCTTTCTCAATCAATATTAATGCGCCCGGAAAATCCTGGTAACTTATCAATACGTCTGATAACGAAGCCAGCAAATGAGCATCAACAATTGTGCCCCCCGTAAACTGCTCGCAGGTTTCATATGCCAGCGTTCGTGCAGCAACGGGATCACCCAATTTTTCAAGTATTAAGACTTTGTGGATGAGCAACGCCAGCGCAGTGCCATCAATACTGATTGCCCTATTTATCGCGATGAGCGCAGATTTATTTTTATTTTTGAGCGTAAGCCATTTTGATAGCTCATACAAGTAGGTCTTGGAATGCTTTCGGTTGGCACCTATGCTTAACTGGTCAAAGGTTGCATGCTGAAGCACCGACAGCGCAATGCTCTGAATTAATCCTGTTTCAAAAAGATAGGTCGTCGAAGGGTGTCCGGAATATGGCGTTCTGATTTTAATCAGATGGCACTCATCAATCAGTACGCTGAGTTTTTGGATGTGGAGCGTGTCTTCGTTTTTCGGATCGTACGCAACAAAATATTTACAGGTATCTGAAATAGCGTTTGAATCAATACGATACTGAAATTCAATTTGCTGCGCTAACGATTGCCATCGTTGATCGTAGGGTTGGTCAATTTCAAATTGTGGTGAAAGTGCCAGTACGATGTCAGTCCTGAGCGCGCGTGAGAATTGGATGGCTGCATATGCGCCCATACTGCTTCCATATGAAACTCGTTTGATATAGGTGATTGATGAAGCGCTAATAAAGCTTTCAATCTCTACTAATGTTTCAGCTAAAACATTTTGATACCAAAGATTTTTAGCAGACTTGAACGCCACCACATCAAAGCCATTCCTTAGCAATAGCTCTCCGCCGAAGCCAACGCCGACCAATGCGTCCTTGTCTGCTTTTGTGGACGGCGTAAAGGCAGTAAAAGTAAAGGCAACACTTTTATTTTGGTTGTCGCCGAGTGAAAAGAAATCGATGACAAGATCATCAGACTTGAATATATTTTTTTCGACAAGAACGGTCATATCAGCGCTTCTGCATTCGAGCAATCGAGGTTCCTGAAGTGAAACTCTGCGCGATCCTAATTTAAGTTTTGTCCATCGCGCTAGATTTTAAGCCAGTCAAAAATTTCTGCCACAGCGGCAGAATTTTCTCAGGCATATATTGCGCAGATACGGTCGCACCCTTGCGAACCAGTTCGGCTCGTCGTGAAGCTGCCGCAGGATCTACAACACGCGCAATTGCGGCGGCAATATCTGGTGCTGAATAGGGTGTGAAATATTCAGCCGCGTCACCATATACATCGCGATGCACGGGAATGTCTGAAGCCGCCACCGCGCCACCGCAGCGCATGGCCTCCACGCCGGAGAAATCAAAACCTTCGCCAAAGCTGGGGCAGACCGTGGCGCGAGCATGTTTGTACAGTAATCTTAGTTCCGGTGCGGGTACGTCCTCAAGCATGAACACTTCGCCGCGCTCAAGCCAAGGCCGGAATTTTTTAACTATAGGCGCATGATCCCAGCCGAGCATGCCGACGATGACCAGCTTCAATTTGGGAAAGCCCTCGGTACGCATCTGTTCCCATGCTGAAAGTAGTGTGAGGTGATTTTTTCTGGGTTCTATTGTCGATACGATGAGAAGATAGTCAAGCGTTTCGGGTGCGGTAGTAGCATGACTTTTTTCATCTGCGATGGCTTCGTGTTGCGCAGCAGCGAGCCCTACGTCTGGAAGAATAGCTCCTGATCTTCCGATAGCTGATGTTGCGGTGGTTCGCTTTATTTCAATACTTGCGTTTTGCCGTGTACGAATTATTTCAGGTACGCGAACGGGCGTTGAATCCTCATCAAAATAATGGTGCGAAATCATGTTGTGAATGGTGACTGCGCGCGCTTCCGCTTGCGGGAAGATCGAAATCAAATCGCGTCGCGTGGCATCCGATACGCAGGCAAAATGCGCGCCGCTTTCAACGTTCTTGCGCAGCGCATTGTAGTGCGAGGCCTGATGGTAAGCCTTGTCCGATATCGTGTGCGGCATCAGCAACGGTATAGCATCGTGATAGCGCACCACCAGTTTGGTTCGCGGCGATACGGTGCCAGGGTACGGTGTTTCTGCCACCATCACATCAAAATCGCTGGTGTTGAGCCGTGGGTATATGGCAACACCAAATTTTTTCGTTGCGAGCGCGCAGGTTTGCATCACTGTCCACGGCGTACTCGCAACGCGGAAATTGGCTTTAGTCACGACTTCGAAATCTTCAAATGGCAGCGTCTTGGCAAACAATGCGCGCCAAATAAAATCACGGAAGTGTGCGGTCTCGAATCGCGACAACTCTTGATGCCGACCGAATAAATTTGACAAAATCAATGCAGCTGATGCGGCTGCGTAATCAAGACCTTCACCAATCTTTTCATAAAATTTGGGCCGTGGATTCGGGCTTTGTTGTAGCGATATAACGACGCGCGAAAGTCGATTGATGCGCTGATCTTCGGTAAGTTGCCCAGAAAAAAATCCCGGTTTGTTCGGCAGGCCTTCGGCTAAAATGCGTCCGCTGCTCTGGATCAAGCCTTCTACGATGACATCGTCTATCAGGCTTAGGCCACGAAATAGCAAGCGTGCTTCTTGGGGAATGCCAGCGTGCCCGTCTAACGCCGGACGCATTTCTAAAAGGATTTTCAATGCGACACCAAACAAAATCTTCCCGGAAAATTGCTCTCGATATTTTGTCTGATATTGCTAAGTCGGATTGGCTTCATAAAATTCAAATGCTTCGTCAACAGTGGGAAATGGGATGAGTTTCCCGTCCTTTAACACGCATGCATTCTCGCAATACAATCTGATCGAGTTAGCGTCATGGGTCACGAGAATAAAAGCGCGATCTTTGCGTTTTTGGAAGAGTTCGACATGACAGCGTTCATGAAAGCGCGCGTCGCCTACCACCATTGACTCATCAATTAAAAAACAGTCGAATTCAATCGCCATGGAAAGCGCAAATGCTAACCGTGTCATCATCCCTTGAGAATAGTGGTGCACCGGCTCGCGAAAATATACGCCCAGTTCGGTAAAGTCTTCGACGAAGGGCACCAGCGGTTTGTAGTCGACGCCGTACACGCGGCATACGAATTTAAGATTGTCAAGGCCCGTTAAATGAGTGTGAAACGCGCCTCCAAACGCAAGCGGCCATGACACGCTCATATCGCGCCTGATGATGCCGGAAGTTGGGCGTTCCGCACCCGCAATCAGCCTAATAAGGGTTGATTTCCCGGCACCATTTCGGCCAAGAATCCCCATATTTCTACCGCGTTCTAGCTTGAAGTTGATGTCGTCTAAAATCGTACGCGGCCCAAATCGGGTGCGGTATTCCTTGGAGACGTTCTCAACGGAGATCATTGCTGCTCCACCCGTCTACCTGCATCACGAACCAAGAATAGACCAATTAACGAAAGCACGAGGCAGCACATTGCCATATAACCTAGGTCGTAATGGGTTCGAACAAGGTTACCGAAATAGCCTTCGCGAATCATTTCGACGCCATGTACCATTGGCAACAGCAGAATGAATTTTTGAGCCCCTTGAGGGAGCCAATCCACCATAAACGCGGCTCCTGAAAGTGGAAAGAGCAGGTATGAAGTTGGTCCCCAAAGTCGCTCTACTATTTCGTTATACGCGGTAGCTGCGCCAACGACCAGCGCGAGGGCGAGTCCAAACCACGCGAGCATTAGCCAACCGTACACCACTTGGATGAGATCATCAGGCGGGGAGATCATTCCTATCGAAATAAATAGAAGAGACAACACGATAAATGACATCGTGGCTCCCGCCATTTCAAGAAATATGCGTGTTAGGAACACATCCAATACTTGGACGTTGCGATGATAAAGCAGATTAAAATTAATTTGTAAAGCGCTGTTACAACGGTTAACGCTGTTACGCCACATGAGTACCGATGAATAGCCTGTTATGCCGAACGCGGCAATTGGCAGCGATGAACCGTGATTCATTCCCGCCAATGTCCACAACGTTGTGACGCCTATGGTGAATATCATCGGCTCGCCTACCACCCAAAGCACGCCCAAGTTGTCCCGGCCAAAGCGTGTGATCACCTCGCGCATCATGAGCGCGTGCATTACCCGGCCTTGAATCGCGAGTGAGCGAAAAAAAGAATTTTCGCGGATCATTATTGGTTCATCACGTGGCTAAATATTCTCAATTGGTAAGATGCTATTCGGTATGTTCTTTCACGCTGGCAACGAGCAAACTAATTACGCCCCATGCGATTAAACCAACCGCGAACACCGTAAATATTGAACGTATCCGCCGCGGCTCCAATGCCTTATCCGGCAAATTCGGCTGCACCAGACGCTCCAGATAAAGTTGCTTGCGCTCAGCCTCGCTGCGTGCGGTTTCCAGTGAAGTTAATGCAGACGCAAGTTGCTTGTCGGCAAATCCTTTTTCCAAAACCAAGCGTTCAAAATTTGCAGACTTTGATGTCAGAGAGGTTCCGCTACCGGCCACTTTTGAAGTCTCGGCGGCGATGGTATTGCGTAATGATGCCGCTCGGCTGGCGAGGGAGGCAACTTGCGGGTTATTGGGTGACACTCGTTTGATTTGATTAAGTTGTGCCTCGGTGGCAAGTAATTCTTCCTGAAGCTTTGCCACGCCTTGCAACTGAATCGCCGACTGGCGATCAGGGTCGAATATGGATTGCGACGTACGAAATGATGACAGTGCCAATGCGGCTGTCTTGGCTTTGGTTTCCGCGACGGCGACTTCCTGCGTTGCAAATTTGATCAAATCCTGACGGCTGCGATCATTTAAATTGTTGACAAGCCGCTCGCCCATGTTCAGCAACAGTTCGTTAATACGCTCCGCGTCCTCGGCCGCGAATGCGTGAACGTTCAGTGTGGTGATTGAAGATACGGTGTCGTAATCGATCCCTACGCGCTTCTTGTAGTAGCGGTAAAAAGATTCGAAACTGTCGTCCCAGTCCAAGCCGGGAAATCGATTGATGAAATCGGCATCTTTGCTGGAAAACAGTTTGCGAATGCCGAGCTTTTTATCAAGCTCTCTTAATGCGTCGCGAGACAGCACAAAATCGTGAACGGAATAGGTGTCGTCTTGCGAGCGCGAGAAACCCGTTCCAGCGAGCAACGCGTTTAAGCCAGTTTGCGTCTGGCGCTGCGGGCTCCGAACGACAAATCGTGATTCCGAAATGTAGACGTCAGACGCGATCAGTCCGTAGTAAATAATCGCGAGAACCGTCGGGATAATTACCGTGAGCCAGAGGATTTTATTTTTTGCAAAAAAGCGGACTTTACTTTTCATGCCGTGCGAAATGTTTTGATTCATGTTTTAACTTTTGCCTTGCCTGCGTGGCGAAATTTGATTTGTTCTTTAGCGCTTACCGCTATTGACAGATAACCGTTCAATTCTGTGATTGTGCTTAGTTGTGTGCTTGTGCCAAATTGTGCTCTAAGCTCTGCCGTAGTTGTCTTGAAATCGAACAATATCATCTTCTCCCAGATATTCTCCACTCTGCACTTCAATCATGACCAGATCAATAACGCCCGGGTTTTCAAGGCGATGACGATGCCCTGCCGGGATGTAAGTGGATTCATTGGTATTGAGTAAAAGATCCTGCTCTCCGTTCACGACTTTTGCCATGCCGTTCACGACAATCCAATGTTCGCTCCGGTGATGGTGCATTTGCAGCGAAAGTGATGCGCCGGGTTTAACCTCGATACGTTTAATCTTGAACTGCTTGCCTTCTTCCAGCACCGTGTAGGTTCCCCACGGGCGATGTACTGTGCGATGCAATTTGTAACTCTCGTGCCCCATCGCTTTAAGGCCCGCATAGATGTGTTTGACATCTTGTGCGCGATTTCGATCCGCGACTAATAATGCATCTGGCGTATCGATAATAATCAGGTCGCGAACGCCTACTACGCCCACCATCCGGCCGTTGCTCTGCACAAAGCAGTCGGTGGATTCGTGCATGAGTGCTGCGCCCTGCACACGATTGCCATCTGCATCAGGTGCTGCCAAATCGCCAATCGCGCTCCATGAGCCAATATCACTCCAGCCAATATTGCAGGCGACGACAGCAACTTGATCCGATTTTTCCATGACCGCATAGTCAATCGAGATATCGGGAGCCAACAAGAATGTGTCGCTATCAAGCTCCAGTTGGGCAACGCCGCGTCCCTCGGCAAAGCGAGATTTTTCCATGCACGCGCGAGTCGTGGTGAGCACATCAGGGCAGTACTTTTCCATCGCGCTCAGCATCGACGCCACCGAAAAACAGAACATGCCCGAGTTCCACAAATAATTGCCAGACTCGACGTACGATTTCGCCTTGTCGAGCGTGGGCTTTTCGACGAATCTCAATACCTGCGATCCCTTGGCCTCGATATAGCCGTAGCCTGTTTCGGGCGCTTCCGGCTGAATACCAAAGGTGACTAATTTGCCTGATTGGGCCAGCTTGGCTGCGTCAGCTACGGCGGTGGCGAAGGCGTGTTGATTGGCAATCAGATGATCAGCGGCGAGTACCAGCATGATTGCATCATCGCCATGCATCTTTTGTACTTGCAGCGCTGCAGCGGCGATTGCCGGGGCGGTGTTACGGCCAAAAGGCTCCAGCACAAAAGAAGTGGCACGCTTCGCTTTGTTGACTTCGCGATATTCATCCTCTGTTTTGAAAAACAGTTCGCGATTGGTGACGGTCATGACTTCAACAACGTTATCAAGCGTTGCACCACGCAAAAATGCCTTTTGCAGCAAACTTTCGCCGTCGGCCAAACGAATAAATGGCTTGGGGTGCGTTTCGCGCGACACGGGCCACAAGCGTGAGCCTGCTCCGCCGCAAAGAATGGTGGGCACTAGTTTCATTTGAGGAACCAACTTCGACGTTGTTTTAAGGGAGTAACCATTTGCAGCCCTCAATAATACTATGTGCCGCATGCTCGGCCAAATGGTGTCGTGGTTTTGCGTCACTGATCACTTTGCCTGAACGTCAATCAGGACGGGGCGAGGCCATGGGTGGTGGAGATAAACTCTAGCGTGGGCGGCTGTTTCGAAGCATTTATGCTCGGAGATGCTCTTAGATATTAGTGTTTGTATATTTGTAAGATTGGTGGGCTTCTGAAGCCGCTGCACGCAAAGTAGTTTCGCTATAACAAGCTCGCGAAGTCAAACGCCCAAGACCATTTCGCAAAAATCTCGCCTTGTCGACGGGTCACGCGATTGGCTGGGTCAATGGTGCGAGACTGCGTGACACCGAGGTAGAAGTTGGTACCCAAGCCGCGCCGATGGCCGTATACAACGGAAGCAATTTCACTTTTCTCGAATGCGCTCACGCTGCTTTGATAAAGCGAAGGACTGCGGCGAACGCTGTTGTATTGTGCGATTAGGCGTAGCGTGTCGTGCGCCGAGAAATGGTAAACCGATTTCAGTTGCACCGCGCGCTCTTGCAGGATGCGTTTGGAGCCGACGCTAACAGCATCGATGGAATTGATCACGGAATTGTCGATGCGTGGCTCAATCTCCCAACGGTCGCTGATGCGAATCGTGCCGGAGAGCGCATACGAATAGCCGCGACCAAAGCGGTTATTCGCCACATCACCTCGATCACCGATTGTCGCCTCCGCAAAAAAGTAAGTGAGCATGCGGCCTGGATTGGATTCGATGTTGAAATAGAATTGATCCAGTTTTAGCGGCACGCCATCTTTTTGATAGCGCACCAAATTGTTTGGCCGCAATGCCATATAAATGCCGGTATTGCGCGGGAGTGCAAGAAACAATGCAGGGTTCAATCGTTGTTCAAGAACGCGGCCGTCTTGGTCTTCTTTGCGGCTGATATTGAACTGGGTGGAAATTTCATTGAATGGGCCAACGTCACGAATTTTATACGCCGTCTCTTGATACGCGTTGTTGTAACCAGCCTGTGAAAAAAATCCATTGTCCGCACGAAAACCCAGCCCAACATGCTCAAGGCCGCCTGAAAAATTCCACTGCGTTCCACCATAGTTGTAATCGACCAAGACCGCTTCGTCATTGCGAGGAACGTCGGCGGCAATTAAATCTTTGTTGCGTTCATCGCGCGTGGTACTGGCCAACACTTGCCCGCGCACGCGCAGTTCGCCATTGGGCCGCCAGACAAAATCTGCACCGCCAACCCGGTTGTACATCAGCTTTTTGCCGCCCGACGTATCGTAGGTGCGGTCACTCGCCAAACCGCCAAATGACCACGTGCCAAAATTCACGCGACCGCGGGCAATCGTGGCTTGGGACTTTGAATCTTGTGTGGCCACATTTGTATTTAGTGGGCCAGGCAACAGGATGAGGCCCTTGCCATCGTCACGGGTGGTGAGAAAAATAAAGTCGGTCCCGTCGTTACGTTGTGTGAGGCGCGCGCCCCAAGCGGGGTCGGTGATGGATCGCGTATAGATCGCGCTAAAAGGTGTGGAGAGAATATCAGCGCCCTCCAAAAAGAACGGACGCTTTTCAGGAAAGAACAACGCGAATTGCGCGTTTGAAGCAAGCTGCGGCTGATCGAGTTCTACCTGCGAAAAATCCGGATTAATAGTCGCATCGAATACCAGATCGGCGCGCGGACGAAACTTCACGTCCAGGCTTGGAATGAAGTCGCTTTTACCGGGATTACCAACGCCGTTGGTTTTGTCACTCGCGCGGCGCAGCGTTAGTTGTGGTGTGAAGGACAGTTCACGCCCACGCGGTAAGTCCTTCATGCCGCCCAGCGTTTGCGCGTAGCACATAAAACAATTCTGATCGCGCGGAATCTGTGCATTGGCGAAACGATAAACCTGATCGCGACCTGTGCCGCGAACGGTGACGATGCTCCAATTTTCCGACGCGGGTGAGGAATATCGCAGCGTGGAAAATGGAATTTTTACTTCAGCGGTCCAACCCGTCGCGGTACGTTGCGCCTGTGTCTCCCATTCAAAATCAGGTGAAAAATCTTCGTTGCCTGAATCCTCGTTGTAAAGCCCATCGCCGATGGAGCCAGACGCGCTAACGCGAAATATTTGTGCAAATTTACGCGTGCCGATGGGGTCAATATGCAGCGCAAAAAAATCTTGTGAGCCAAATACTTGATCTCGGCGCACCAGTGGTGCATCAATTTTTGCAGGGTCAGGATCAAATGCCGTTAGACCAAAGTAGAGAGCATTTTGGTCATAGACAATGCGTACTTCGCTTTTGAATTTTGCCTCAACGCCGTCACGTGGGCGGTACTCGTAGAAGTCTTTGATTGGCGTTATGCGCTGCCAGAAATCTTCATCCAGCTTGCCATCAAGCGTGATTTTTTCGTTGGTTGCCAGTCGCGTTGCCAAGGCACCCGGCAATCGGCGCTCAGTGGGTGTGGCAGATGCCGCAGCAGGGCTATTCTCGGCGTATGCACGCGATGAAATCGTCGCACAAGGTAGCAGCGCGATGAGTAGGGTGGCAATATTGATCCCGCGCGCCAAAAATCGCGTCAGAGTGTCCCGTTTCTGCATATAGTTTCGCTTTTCGCTATTGATTCGTCGACAGCTTACGCGAGCTCAAAAACGGCGCAAGTGCGACAGCGACGATCTGCGGAAAATCGCGGCTGAAATGCAGATCACTGACCCAAGGTAAATCTATACATCGACCTCTGTGTATGACAAAAACTTTTCTGGTGATACACGCAGCGCGGCGCCAGTTGGGCAAGCCCGCACGCACGCTGCACCGCCTTTTTGGTCTTTGCACATGTCGCATTTCACGGCTTTTTTCGCAGCGGTTTTGTCGTATTTCTTTTCTGTCCGGCCAGGTTCGTCACCCAATCCAAACATCAGCCACGATATCAGCGAAGGTTTGTTTTTCTTGGCATCAACGGGTGCCAGCTGGATCACGCCATAAGGGCAATTTTTTTCGCAATTGCCGCAGCCGATGCAGGTATCTTGAATGAACACCTCACCATTTGGCGAGCGGTGAATTGCATCGGGCGGGCAATCTTTCATGCAGTGCGGATGCTCGCAGTGGCGGCACGATGTCGGCACGTGAATCTGGGCAAATGTTGGTCCCGCTTCGCGATCCAGGCGAGATGTTCCATCATGCGTGTCGGCACAGGCCTTCTCGCAGTTGTCACAACGAATGCACAGCGATTCATCGATCAACAACACGTCGGTGGCTTCGCCCAATCCCTGCTGCATTAAAAACGAAATCAGATTGCCGGATTCAGACGATGCTTCCATCGCTTCGTTGATCCGCATCCGATCCAGCAATTTGCTGTCGATGCGCCCACGTACCGTAGAGTGCGACGCCATGACTTCGATGAAGCGCTGGGCTTCGAGCATGATGACTTCGGTCGGCACCGCCGCGCGGATCGTCGCGGAACGTGGCGCGTTTGAGAGCAACGCCATTTCGCCCACATAGTTTCCCGCTGCCACATACGACAGCACCACCTCTTTGCCCGCGATCTGGCGTGAGACCGTGACCGAGCCACGGCGGATCAGATACAGGCCATCTCCCGGGTCGCCCTCGTTAAATAAAATGTCCCCCGCGTTATATGTTTTGATCACGGCGGTGTTCACCAAATAGCTCACTTCATCTTCACGAATCGTCGGTGAGAGATATTGACGAATCGCGCGCCGCATCATCACGGTATCGAGTGTGCGGCGAACCGATTCGACTGACGCCAATAATTTCAGCATGGAGCGGCG
This sequence comes from Burkholderiales bacterium, assembly GCA_031370625.1. Taxonomy (GTDB): domain Bacteria; phylum Pseudomonadota; class Gammaproteobacteria; order Burkholderiales; family Usitatibacteraceae; genus UKL13-2. Next base: position 20,147 of record JANMQR010000169.1, read on the forward strand.
CGGTGTTTCGATGATCAATGTACGTTTTTGCGCCTTGATCGTCGCCGAGCGTCGGCGTCCCGAAATTAAACCCAGCTCGCCAAAAAATTCGCCGACACCGAGTTGAAAGGCCAACATATTGCCTTCTGGCGTAGGCGTTTCGACGATGACGCCGCCCTCGACAATCGCGTAAAACGAATTGGAATAATCGTTTCGCGCAAAGATAACGTCGCCTTCTTGCGGACGAAGTATTTCGCTATCAAGCAAAAATTCGCGCAGCTGTAACGCGGTAAGCCCGGACAACAACGGCACATTACGGGCGATGTGTGCGACCGCTTCCGACACGGTGGTGATTTTGACGTTCTTGAATTTGCCGCGCAGGATCGGCTCATCCGCGGGCTCCACGTCATTGCCCAAGATATATTCGACAACCTCGTAGCCCTGATTCATCGCCTGCTTGATCAATGGATAGCCGCCCAATGCGCCAACAATATACAGGCCGGGCACGTTCGATTCGTACTGCGACGAAAGTGCTGGCACAGCATTTGGATCAGCGGAAGAAAACTTTACACCAAAACTTTCCACCAGCTTGCGCGGCGGCGTGGCACCCAGGCGCGCGATCACGCGGTGACACGCGATATTCTCGACGCCACCCGGGGTCTTGGCTACAAATCTCGCTGGATAAACTGCATCGGATGCTGCGTCGGCTTCAACGCGTTCCACTTTTGTGCCATAGCGGCATTCCACTTTGCCGTCCTTGACGGCCGCCAGAATCGCCGAAAGATTGCCGTCTTTGCAACGGGTGAATTCATCATTGCGATTCACCATAATGACGCGGTTTTTCTTTGACAGCGCAATCGCGTTTTCAATTGCGGCATCTCCCGCACCGACCACGATGATCGTTTCATCATCGAATTCATCAGGGTCGTTCAATTGATATTGCACCATCGGCAAATCTTCGCCCGGCGCGCCGAGTTTACGCAAATTGCCCTGCAAGCCAATCCCTAAAATAATGTGCGCCGCTTCAATAGTTGTGCCGCTCGCAAGCGTGATGACAAATTTGCCTTTGGCCCCCGTCACTGTGGTTACCATCGATTGATAACGAATATTGACACTGTGTTTGGCGAGTTCCTCGTCCCACTTGCCGAGAATATTTTCACGCGTCCCTGCGGCGAAGCTCATCGGGCTGCGCAGCGGCAGCACACCAGGCTCGGCCATCAAGTGCTTGCCTTTTTGATACTTGTAAATCGTATCAGCGGCGTGTTTCTCACCTTCGAGCAGCACGTGCGAGATTTTTAGCTCGGCCGCATGCGCCGCAGCAGAGAGCCCGGCGGGGCCGGAGCCAATGATGGCAATTTCGAAGCGCTCAGTTGTCAGGCTGATCATAGTGGTTCACCATTTCAGTTTCGTTATTCAGCTTCTTACTTGGCAAGTGTTGCGCGTACATCCCGCAGCCGCACCATAAATTCCTGCGGTTTGTAGCGCTCATCATTCGCCAGCGAAACATTAAGCTTCCGCAGACTCTCGTTGAATCCCGCTGCATTACGCATGCCACCTTGTTTGGCGAGGAAGCTGCCCACACTCGAAATCGCCATTGCCGCCTGTTCGGCCGCCGCGTAATCGGTGTAGTAGCCACTCAAACCGTCATCGACCAGCCGCAGCGCGATGGCGCGAATGATATTGATATCGAGATTGCGCTCCGATATCAGTGGCACCAAATCAGCGGCCACTTTTTTCAGCGCCATCGCCTCCACGCGGGCATCGCCTTCACCCGCGACGGCGCGATGCAGCCTGCGCGTCTGGTTGCTGATACGCTCGCCCGCGTTGGTATCCAGCGCAAAGGCAAGCGCCCGTAGCATCAACATATTCGAATCATTCAAACGCACCAAGCCGGGCGAGATGCTGGGGCCAAACGCGGTTTTGGGCTTCCAGCGTCCTTCGGACATCGGGTGGTGACATGCATGACAATCGAACAGCACCAGCTCAGGAAACAAGCCATCGCGCCCTTGTTTTTCATCCACCAGAATATCCATGGTGTCCGTCACCGCATAGGCTTGTCCTATCGCCCAAACTTTTGCGCCTTCCCACACCCGCTTGCGTTCGCTGTAATCCTTGTCGACCACAAAATGTTTAGGCGCAATTTCGGTAAAGGTATCCAGCTCAAAACTCATGCGTGGGTGACCCGCACCCATGATGCGATGCGTGACCAACTTATCCTTGTTGCCAAAATGGCACGCCAAACACATCTTGGCTCTCGAGGCCGCGTCAGACGTGGGGTACAGGCCGTTTTCTACATTGCGATCGTGGCTTGCGTTAGGCTCAACGTGACTCTTAATCCATTTTTCCGCCGGGCCGTGGCAGGCCTCGCAAGTAATGCCGTCCGTGGGTTTAAAGCGCTCACCGTGGCGATCAGTCGGCACCGAATGTGCATGGCAATCGAGACAAATTTTTGATTCATGTGCGGGTTGTTTAAGGCCCAGATTACGAGCGATTTTCTGCGACTGAGCGTTCAATAACTTGTTGTAGGCTTTCGCGTGTTTGTCGGTGCGCGACCAAGTCACATATTCGTTTTGCAAAACGTTCGAATCTTTCCACCGCTTGATCGAGCCGTGACAAAGACTGGATGCGCAGGTCACGGTGCCGAGCGTCTGATGCTGAGATAGATATGGCAATGGCTGCGGTGGCTCAATCGGAGGTGCGG
>JANMQR010000181.1:0-25335 GCA_031370625.1 Burkholderiales bacterium
ATCGGTCATCCGCGAATTGGTCATGTGCGCCTGCACCGTATCGCAGCCATTAAACGTTGGCCCGGCACCAGTGCCACCCGAAACAGTTTCGTAATACTGATATTTGTCGTTTCCAAAAGTAAAATTATTCATCGTGCCGTAGCTGGCCGCCATCACACCGAGCGCACCGATAATCGCGTCCGTGATGTATTGGGAAGTCTCCACATTCCCGGCAACAGTTGCGGCAGGAAAATGCGGATTCAACATCGAACCTTCGGGAATGATAATAGTCAGCGGCTTCAAACAGCCTGCATTGAGCGGAATATCGCTATCGACCAACATGCGGAAAACATACAGCACTGCGGCATACACAACGGCGGAAGGTGCGTTGAAATTGGACTCGAGTTGTGGCGACGTACCGGTGAAATCGACGGCGGCAGATCGTTTGTCCTGACCAACAGAAATGCGCACTTTAATAACCGCGCCATTGTCCATTTCATATGCATACTCGCCGTCATTCAGGGTGCCGATGACGCGACGTACACATTCCTCCGCGTTGTCTTGCACATGCTGCATATAGGCTTTGACGGTACTCAAGCCAAAATGCGAAACCATGCGGCGCAACTCCTGCACGCCTTTTTCGTTCGCGGCAACTTGTGCGCGCAAGTCGGCAATATTTTGATCAATATTTCGTGCGGGATGTTTTGCGTTTTGCAGTCTTGCGCGCATGTCGACTTCCAACATTTCACCATGCTCAACCAGCTTCACGTTATCGAGCAACACGCCTTCATCTTCCACTGTTTTCGAAAACGGCGGCATCGAGCCCGGCGTGATGCCGCCAATATCCGCATGATGGCCGCGCGAGCCAACGTAAAACAAAATGTCATTCGTGGTCGCATCAAATACCGGCGTCACCACCGTGACATCCGGCAGATGGGTGCCGCCGTTGTACGGATCATTCAACACATACACATCGCCCGGCTTCATCTTGCCCGCATTTTTTCGCACCACGGTCTTGATCGATTCGCCCATCGAGCCCAAATGGACGGGCATATGCGGCGCATTGGCAATTAGATTTCCCTCAGCATCAAACAACGCGCATGAAAAATCCAGACGCTCTTTGATGTTGACCGAATATGCTGTCTGCTGGAGCCGTAATCCCATCTGTTCCGCAATCGACATAAATAGATTGTTGAACACTTCAAGCATCACCGGATCAACCTCGGTGCCAATGGCGTGGCGCATCTTGCGCTCGCAGATGCGCGTGAGCACGAGGTGATTTTGCGTCGTTACCGTGAGTCGCCATTCGGGCTCGACGATGGTGGTCGCATTTTTTTCCGCGATGATGGCTGGGCCATCAATGGTTTGGCCAATCGCGAGATTATCGCGTTCGTAAATAGGTGCTTGATGCGTGGCGCCGCTGCAGGTCATGTCAGCGTGACCTATCGGTGCAGCCTTCGCCGCCTTGTCAGTCGCGAAACTTTGCGCAGGCGTATCAATGACGCCGCTCCTACCAATCGCTTCCACAGATACGGCTTCCGCCACCAGCGTGCGTCCGGGCATCAAGAAACTAAAGCGCTGTTTGTACTGCGCCTCGAACGCGTGCTGCATTTCTGCGGCACTGGCAATATCAACGATCAACGCGGAGTCTGTTCCCTGATAGCGCAAATGTACACGGCGCTTTACATTTACCTGCGCCGCATCAACGCCCTGCGCGATAACTTCAACGCTGGCGATCTTGGCAAGTGAATTCAGTGCCTCGTTAATGCTCGTGAGGTTTGCCTCATTCAGCGCCAATTCAATAGCCTGCTCGCGCATCACAGAAATATCCGCCAGCCCCATTCCGTATGCCGAGAGTACGCCTGCCAGTGGGTGAATGTAGATGCGCGTCATGCCCAGTTCATCGGCGACCAGGCATGCATGCTGTCCACCCGCACCACCAAAACAGGCGAGCGTGTATTCAGTCACATCATGGCCGCGCTGAACGGAAATAAACTTAATCGCGTTAGCCATATTGGCGACTGCGATTTGCAGAAAACCCTCGGCCACTTGCTCAGGTGTTTGCTTTTTTCCCGTCGCCTTTTCAATTTCCAGCGCAAGAGTAGAAAAGTTTTCGCGGACAGCGTTGGCATCCAACGCTTCTACACCATTGGCACCAAACAGTTTGGGGAAATAGTCAGGCTGAATTTTGCCGAGCATCACATTGCAGTCGGTGACGGCTAACTGTCCTCCACGTCGATAGCATGTCGGGCCTGGATTGGCCCCAGCGCTGTCCGGGCCGACGCGATAACGCGAAGTTCTCTCACCTGCGTCGAAATGCAAAATCGAGCCCCCACCCGCCGCAATGGTGTGAATCGACATCATCGGCGCGCGCATTCTCACACCTGCCACTTCAGTTTCGAATTCGCGTTCCAACTCGCCCGCGTAATGCGACACGTCGGTGGAGGTGCCACCCATATCAAAACCAATTATTTTGTCGAAGCCTGCACCTTCCGCAGTACGCACCATGCCGATGATGCCGCCCGCCGGCCCGCTCAAAATAGAGTCTTTGCCTTGAAAGCGATTCGCGTCAGTAAGCCCGCCGTTTGATTGCATGAAGTAAAGACGGGTTGCCGCTTTATTGTTGCTTAATTCAGCCGCCACACGATCAACATATCGGCGCAAGATCGGCGACAAATAAGCGTCCACCACCGTCGTGTCGCCACGCGAAACAATCTTCATCATCGGGCTGACTTCATGCGAAACCGAAATCTGCGTGAAGCCGATTTCACGGGCAATCTCGGCCACACGTTTTTCATGTTGCGTATAGCGATAGCCATGCATCAGGACAATAGCGATGGAACGAAACCCTAGCATCCACGCGGCTTTCAGAGCATTTTTGGCTGAATCGGCACTAAGGGCGCGGACTATGTCACCATGTGCTCCCATGCGTTCGTCGATTTCCACCACATCGCCGTAGAGTAACTCTGGCAGTTTGATTTCGCGATCAAAAATGCGCGGACGATTTTGATAGGCGATGCGAAGCTGGTCACCAAAACCGCGCGTAATCGCCAACAGCGTTTTCTCACCCTTGCGCTCCAGCAGCGCATTAGTCGCGACGGTCGTACCCATCTTTACCGCTGCGATTTTTTCCACCGGCAGTGGTGCGTCTTTTGCCACCCCCAACAAGTGCCGAATTCCCGCGATGGCCGCGTCATGATATTGCTCCGGGTTTTCGCTCAATAGTTTATGTGTGGTGAGCGAACCATCCGGGCGCTGCGCCACGATGTCAGTAAACGTGCCGCCACGATCAATCCAGAATTGCCAGAGTGGTGTATTCATAGAGAAGTCGCCGCACGCGCGGCCTGGTCATACATGCCGGAAAGCATGCGCAAAAAGCCTGCAAGCTCACCTAATTGCTCGTTCTCGGTGCCATCCTTGGATAGTGATGCGACCAGACAAGCCTCACGCACTTCGCGATAGCGCTGGATGTAATCCTGTCCCTTTTGTGCCGTAAAAAACACCACTTCTTTACCGCGCTTTTCAGACTCAACCAATCCCATCGCGGACAGTTTCTTTAATGAATACGATACGACATGCGTGTCTTCCATATTCATCATGAAGCAGATGTCGGCAAGCTTTTTTTCGCGCGCGCGATGGTTCACGTGATGCAAAAGCAAAACGTCGAGCGTCGTCAAATCTTTTAACCCCGCCGCCGCCATACAGCGCGTTACCCAGCGATTAAACGCATTGGCCGCAATGATGAGCCCGAATTCAAACTCTGACAGCTCCTTGCTTTTAGATGACACCAAATGCGCCGACGACACGAACAAACGCGGCGCAATCGGCTCCAGCGTATCCACAGGCGCGGCGTCCGTCTTGGAGCGCGCTTTGTTAGCGGCCGTGGGATGCGCAACAAGCTTGTTTTTGGTCGACTTAATGTTGGCAACAGGTCTAGTTGGTTTTTTCATTATTTTGAAATAACGTTGATAATATGTTGACAATTTATCAACATATTGTTAATTTTGCAACATCCGTTTTGTTATGCGCAAAATTTCTGCTGGTTTGGTTAAATGGATCGTTGTTTTCAACCTGTACTTTTCAGAATGTTTTACAACAAGGAGGCTGTATGAAACGAGCAATCACCACCGCTGCCACGATGCTATCTATTTTCGCATCCGCATCCCTATCCTTTTCCACCGTCCATGCGCAGACCAAATGGGATATGCCGACCGGCTATGCGGCCACTAATTTCCATACTGAAAACGTAAAACAATTTGCGGCGGACTTAGATAAAGCGACCGCAGGAAAATTAAAAATTACAGTGCATGATGGCGGCTCACTTTTCAAGCAAAACGAAATCAAGCGCGCCGTACAATCGGGGCAGGCGCAGGCGGGTGAATTTCTGCTGCCTGCATTAGCCAACGAAGATGCGATGTACGGCATCGATTCCGTGCCATTCCTGGCAGACAGCTACGATGCATCAAAAAAATTATGGAAAGTTTCGCGTGCGGCGACCGAAGCGCGATTCGCGAAGCAGGGAATAAAAGTGTTGTATAGCGTGGCATGGCCACCGCAAGGCTTGTATAGCAAAAAACCGGTGAGCAGCGCCGCTGATTTAAAAAATTCGAAATGGCGTGCATATAGCCCACAAACCAATCGCATCGGCGAATTGCTAGGTGCGCAGCCCGCCACCATTCAAGCCGCTGAGTTAGCCCAAGCGCTTTCAACCGGTGTCGTTGAAACCCATATGACGTCGGGTGCCACGGGTGTGGATATCAAAGTGTGGGATTCGATGGGCAAGGGCGCTTATTACTACGATGCGCAAGCGTGGCTGCCGAAAAATTTGGTGGTGGTAAACCAGAAGGCATTTGATGCGCTCGATAAGTCCACGCAAGAAGCCGTGCTGAAAGCGGCCGCCGACGCTGAAGCGCGCGGTTGGAAGGCATCTGAGGCGCGTAATAAAGAGACGCTCGACATCATGGCAAAAAATGGGCTTGTGATTTCGCAGCCAAGTGCCGCACTGAAAGCGGACTTGAAGAAAATTGGCGAGACGATGCTTGCCGAATGGGAGAAAAACGCGGGCGCAGATGCAAAAGCAATTCTGGAAGCCTATCGTAAGCCGTAGCGCAAACATCACAAGGGCACTCTTTTGAGTGCCCTTTTTCTTGGGGGCAAGAATGCGAAAAATTTTAAGCGCACTTTACGACGGCGCAGGCTATCTAGCCGCACTATTTATGGTCGGCTGCCTCGGCATGGTGATGGCTAGTGTGGCGGGGCGATTGCTGAATTTTCATCTGCGCGGCGCAGATGCCTATGCAGGCTATTGCATGGCGGCGGCGGGGTTTTTGGCCCTCGCACACACGCTGAAACGTGGCGAGCATATTCGCGTGACTTTATTTATCGAGCGCCTCGGCAAAAAAGGTAAACGCGCGATGGAGTTGATCGCGCATGGGATTGGCCTGTTTTTTTCCGGTGTATTCGCCTTCTACGCAACGCGTTTGGTCTATCAATCCTACAGCTTCAACGATATTTCGCAGGGCAATGACGCAACGCCGTTGTGGATTCCGCAAATTGGAATGGCGGTGGGTGCAGTGGTGCTGTTCATCGCAATTTTCGATGAGCTTTATTTGCACGTTACGCATCAACACACCGCCACACAGTCCAACGAACTCAAGTTGATGGAATAGACATGGATATTCTTATCACGCTGGCGCTGATTGCGTTCCTGTTTATTCTGCTTGGGTTTGGCACCTGGATCGGCATAGGCCTGCTTGGCGTTGCGTGGATTGCGATGGAGCTGTTCACCACGCGGCCGGTCGGCGATGCAATGGCGGTGACCGTATGGGGCTCGGCGTCATCATGGACGCTCACTGCGCTGCCACTATTTATCTGGATGGGCGAAATTTTATTTCGTACCAAATTATCGGAGGATATGTTTAAAGGTTTAGCGCCGTGGGTGAATTGGTTGCCTGGGCGATTGCTTCATACGAACATTATTGGTTGCACGATTTTTGCCGCGGTCTCAGGCTCCAGCGCGGCGACCTGTGCGACGATTGGCAAAATGACATTGCCTGAATTGCAAAAGCGTGGTTATCCAGAAGGCATGACGATTGGCTCGCTGGCAGGTGCAGGCACTCTCGGTCTGCTGATTCCACCGTCAATCATCATGATTGTTTATGGTGTGGCGTCGGATACATCGATCACAAAATTATTCATCGCGGGTGTGTTTCCTGGGTTGCTGCTCGCGGGATTGTTCATGGGCTATGTGGTGATTTGGTCGCTGCTGAATCCTGAAAAAATCCCGGCACCAGATCGCCATTTTTCGCTCAAAGAAAAACTCTACGAATCGCGCCATTTAATTCCGGTCGTGTTGCTGATTGTGCTGGTGCTGGGCTCAATTTATGTCGGTATCGCGACCGCGACCGAGGCCGCCGCGCTAGGCGTGGTCGGGGCGCTGGCGCTCTCAGGCGTGCAGGGCTCGATGAATTGGCAGACATTCAAAGACAGTCTGATGGGTGCCACCCGCTTGTATTGCATGATCGCGCTTATTCTGGCGGGTGCTGCGTTCTTAACGCTGGCGATGGGCTACATCGGCCTGCCGCGCCATCTTGCCGAATGGATTGGCTCGATTGGTCTTGCGCCATTTTGGCTGTTGTTCGGTCTGATGATTTTCTACATCGTGCTGGGCTGTTTTTTGGACGGCATATCGATGGTGGTGCTGACGATGGGCGTGATTTTGCCGACGATTCTGAAGGCAGGCATTGACCCGATCTGGTTCGGGATTTTTATCGTGCTGGTGGTGGAAATGGCGCAGATCACACCGCCTGTAGGATTTAATTTATTTGTCCTGCAAGGCATGACGAAAAAAGAAATCACCTATATCGCCAAAGTTGCGCTGCCATTTTTCTTCCTGATGATGGCGGCGGTGTTGCTGATTTATTTTGTGCCTGGCATCGTGACGTGGCTGCCGGCCAACATGAAATGATCAAAAACGCAGTTGAAATTCGCGGTGTGGATTTCACCTCACGTCCTTCAAAGCGAAAGACCATCACCGTTGCGCGGGGATATTTAGAAAGCGCTCAGTTTTTTCTGACCGGCGTGGATGGTCTTGACAGTTTTGAAAAGTTTGAAGCGATGCTGGTAGAGCCGGGGCCGTGGGTGGCGGCATTTGATTTTCCGTTTGGCTTGCCGCGCGAGTTCAGCGCGGAAATCGGTTGGCTTGAATCAACAACTTCGGCAAAGATAAACTGGTCAACCATCACCAAAAAGTTGACCACAATTTCGCGCGAAGATCTCACCGATCACTGCCGCGCCTACTGTGATGCGCGGCCTGCGGGTAGCAAATTCGCACATCGCCCGGTAGATCGGCTGGCGGGCTCTAGCCCATCGATGAAATGGGTCAACCCGCCGGTGGTTTATATGTTGAAAGAGGGCGCGCCACGGCTGCTTTCGGCGGGTGTGGATATTCCGGGGCAGCACAGCGGCGATAAAACGCGAATTGCGCTGGAAGCTTATCCCGGTTTTCTCGCACGCTCGATTACCAAAGCGTCTTACAAAAACGATCAACGCGCCAAACAAACGCCTGCATTGTCTGCTGCGCGAAAACAAATTGTCCATACGTTGTTGACAGGTAAATATTCATTGGCGATTAAATTATCTGCCAGCAAAGCGCTGCAAAAACTGCTGATACAAGACGCCAGCGGCGATACCCTTGATGCCGTTTTGTGCGCGCTGCAAGGCGGATGGGCCTATCAACGTCGTGACCAAAATTTTGGTTTGCCCCCTGATATTGACCCGCTCGAAGGCTGGATTGTCACGGTGTAATTTCCCCACAGTGGTTAGAAGCTACAATCAGCGCATTCGACACTTTTGACAAACGCGCCATGTTCCCAGCCCCACTATCGCTCACGACCGAAACCGCCTTCGAATTGCCCGCCTATCTTCACGAATCCAGCGTTGGTAACGCGTGGGTGGATGCTAATCTGCACGGACGCGATGTACACAGCTTTTTGGAAGGGCCGTGCTTTGATGCGCAGGGCAATTTGTGGGTGGTCGATATTCCGTTTGGGCGAATCTTTCGCATCACGCCGACCGGCGAATGGGATTTGATTATCAAATACGATGGCTGGCCAAATGGTCTGAAATTTCATCCGGATGGACGGCTCATCATTGCGGATTATCGCCACGGTTTGCTCGCGCTGGATGTAGACGCACGCAAGATTTCGCCGTTTCTGACGCACCAATTCTCGCAACGATTTATGGGCGTAAATGATTTAACGTTCGCGAAAAATGGTGATCTTTATTTCACCGATCAAGGTCAGACCGGTTTGCACGATGCAACGGGTGCGGTGTATCGGCTCGCAAGCGATGGTCAGTTGCAACGCTTGCTAGACAATGTGCCAAGCCCGAACGGCGTAGTGTTGAGCGCCGATGAGAATTTTCTGTTCGTTGCGGCTACCCGCGATAACGCCATCTGGCGCGTGCCATTGGTCGAAGGTGGCGTGTCGAAGGTCGGTAAATTTATTCAGCTATCCGGCGGCACTGGGCCGGACGGCATTGCCACCGATAGCGATGGAAATTTATTTGTCGCGCATATCGGCATGGGCTGCGTGTGGATGTTCAACAAGCGTGGCGAGCCAAAATACCGCATGGATTCTTCGCGCGGCGATTGGACGACCAACGTGGCGATTCATCCATTTCATCCTGACGAAGTATTTATCACCGAATCGCAGACCGGTTCCGTGCTAAAAGCCACGCTGCCGATGTATTGACGGCGATGACGGACACCTCAATTCTGCCTGAAGGTGCCCACGCGGATTTTCGCGATGCGATGAGTTATGGCGATTATCTGCGCCTCGATTTATTGCTAGCCGCGCAGCAACCCGCCTCAACCGAGCACAATGAATTGCTGTTCATCATTCAGCATCAGGCAACTGAGTTGTGGATGAAACTCGCGTTGCATGAGCTAACGGCCGCGCGCAATCAAATCATTGCCGATGACTTGCAGCCCGCCTTCAAAATGCTGTCGCGGGTATCGCGGATCATGAACAATTTGATTCAGGCGTGGGATATTTTGTCGACTTTAACGCCATCCGAATATTCGTCTTTTCGTGAAAGCCTCGGCAGATCATCCGGCTTTCAGTCGCATCAAAATCGCTCGCTCGAATTTTTATTCGGCAATAAAAAACGCGCAATGTTGACCCCGTTTGAGCATCGTCCTGAGTTGCACGGGCCGTTGCTGGCACTTCTTGAATCGCCATCCATTTACGACGAAGCTAATCGCCTGCTCGCGCGCCGCGGCATGGTGCTGGATCATGTGGCGGTGGATCGTGACTGGTCGCTGCCCTACGTCGCGAACGATAGCGTGGTGCGCGCTTGGTCAAGCGTTTACGCAAATCCAAAAGCGCACTGGGATTTGTACGAGCTGGCTGAAAAGCTGGTCGATCTTGAAGATTATTTCCGCCAATGGCGGTTCCGTCATGTCACGACCGTTGAGCGGGTGATTGGCTTTAAGCGCGGCACCGGCGGCACGTCAGGCGTCGGCTATCTGCGCGACATGGTTGGCGTGCGTCTTTTCCCCGAGCTTTGGGATTTGCGCACCGCTTTGTAGTTTCCGCTCGCGAACCACTCACGAACGACATGCGCAACTCGCGCCATTTTTCGCCCATTCGTCGCAAACTCGCCCCGCATCATCCTGCTCCCCGGCAAGATTCAATCTCGATAAACCCAAGGGGAGTTTGACAATGAAATTCGCAAAATTTGCTGCTGTGTGCACGGCACTTTTAATCGCACCAACCTATGCCGCCGATCTAACCGTTGAAATCAAGGGCCTCACCAGCGCGAACGGTAAAGTACTAATTTCGCTTTTTGATAAAGCGGACGGCTGGATGAAGCGGGGCGTAAAGGCGGCAGGCGTGGATGCGCAGAAGGATGCCGTCAGCTACGAATTCAAAGATTTGCCCTTGGGCGAATATGCGCTGTCGATCCACCACGACGAAAACGGCAATGGCAAATTTGATACCAACCCCGTCGGCATGCCAATTGAGCCCTACGGCTTTTCGAATGACGCGATGGGCAACTTCGGCCCGCCCACATTTGAGCAGGCCAAGTTCAAACTGGATCAACCCAAGAAAACCGTTACGCTTAATTTGAAATAGCAGCCGGAGAACATTATGGATCGCAGATCATTTCTCAGCGCGACGGTAGCCACAACGATAACGATAACGACAGCGACAGCGGCGCTACCAGTTGCGGGCAAGACGTTTGCAGCAGCACCATCAAAGCCACTCTTTGCCAATAATCCGCAGTTGACACCGATGCGGGGCTTCGCCGGTCAAGATGTGGCCTGTGAAAATTTAGCCATTGAAGGCAAAATTCCCAAAGAATTGCGCGGTGTTTTCTATCGCAATGGGCCGGGATTGTTTGAGCGCGGTGGGCAGCGCTATCAACACTGGTTTGACGGCGATGGTTTGCTGAATGCGTGGCGATTTACGGACGCAGGCGTATCGCACCAGGCGAAGTTTGTTCGCACCGAAAAATTTATCGTCGAGTCAGAAGCGAACGAATTTCTACTGCCATCGTTCGGTACCGCAATCAAGGCAAAACGGGCCGTAAAAAACAGTGATTCCGTGAATACGGCGAATACCAACGTGGTGCGGCTTGGCGATCGGCTATTGGCGATGTGGGAAGGCGGTTCCGCCTACGATCTTGACCCGCAAACGCTTGCCACGCGCGGACCGGTGACATGGAAACCTGAATTGAAAGCGATGCCATTTTCGGCGCACCCGAAAGTGGAGGCCGATGGCACGTTCTGGAATTTCGGCACGGCCGGCTTTGGCAAAATTGTTTTGTATCACTTGTCGGCAGCCGGTGAAATGCTGCGCTATCACCTGCTGAATGCGCCGCCGAGCGCCATGGTGCATGACTTCGCGGTATCGCAAAAGCACATTATTTTTCTGCTGGCACCGGTGACCATGGATCGCGAAAGTCTCAAAGCGGGCGCAAGCTTTGGTCAGTCGCTACGCTGGAATGCAAAAGAAAGTGTGAAAGTTCTGGTGGTTGAAAAGTCCGATTTCACCAAGCAGCGCGTGCTGGAAATGCCTGCGTTTATGGTGTTCCACTTCGGCAACGCGTGGGAAATGAATAACGTCATTCGCGTCGATTTCGTGAAAAGCGACAACCTCGACATCATGAGTGACTACATGCCGCGATTGATGCGCGGCGAGTCGGTCAAGGCGGATGTATCGAACGCTTGTTTTATGAAAATTGACTTAAACAAGGGCCGCTGCACGATGGAGGAGCGCGCCGAGCAAGTGGAGTTCCCGCGCATTGATCCGCGCTTTGTCGCGCAGCGGAATCGTCTCGTGTTTTATCCTTCCTACGTCGGCAATGACCCCACATCGCGATTCAATAGCGTGTTGCGTGTGGATACTGAAACCGGCAAGACCGATCAGTTTTCATTCGGCGAACTCGTGCAACTTGAAGAGCACATCATCGTGCCCAAGCCCGGCTCGGTGCGAGAGGGTGACGGCTGGCTGATTGGGGTTGGGTTCGATGCCGACCGCCAGCAGAGCTTTGCCACCGTCTTCGATGCCCTAAATCTAAGCGCCGGGCCGGTTGCGATTGCGCGGCTGCCGTACTGGGTTCCCCTTTGTTTTCATGGCAATTTTTATGCGGCGTAGGCAGCGGCGGCGCCGTTTGCGCTCGCTCTATGCCGTTCGCGCCATCGGTCATGCATTCCATCGCAACCCTCCGCTCCCGCGCACACCCCGCCCCTACAATGGCCTCACGTTACTTAACTTCATCACCCAAGGGAGCTGACCATGAATCCACTGACGATTGTTTCTAACCTGACCGCCGCCATCACTTATCCGTTCCGGATGATTTTTGTAGTCGGTCTTTGCGCCTTCATCAACTATTTCACCTCGCCCGGTGTCTGGTGGGTGCAGTGGGTGGCGTTTGGCATGGGCATTGGCTTGATTGTGGTGTGGGCACGTGCCATCAAGACCCTGGTGCTGGCCGTTGGCATTGCGGCCATCAGCTACTTTGCGTATCGCTGGTGGCAGAATCGTGGCGCCAACAACGCGGTGGCGCGGACACTGGCGGAAGTCAAGCAATTCAATGCTGCGCGCGCAGCCTAGGGGCTCGTTGAAATTCGTCGCGAGCGCAGGTCAGGCAAGGCGCAAAGGGGCGAAAAACCAGAGTGTATGGGGTATACACGAGGATTTTGAGCCGCTTTGCAACGCCGCATGGCCAAGCGCAGCAGAATTTCAACAAGCCCCTAGCGCTCTTGTCTGCGAGTGGCCAAGCCCAGCAACATACCAATCATCGCGCCGAACAGTAAAATCATGTGGCGCGAAAAAAAATCGTCGACCATGTTTCGCGCGAACACGCCAGTGATCAACGCGACGCCGCAAATCGCGGCAACGCGCGCGAACTGATCGCACTCGTTTTTTTGCGATGCCGCCAAGCGCCAGAATTCACGAAACAACACCACAAACAATAACGCCAAGATTGCTGCGGCGATCACGCCCATTTGAATTGCATAGTCGAGCAGCACATTGTGACCGTGGCGAATAAAACCACGCAATCGCGTGTCGTTCAAGCGGCTCGTGAAATCGTCCCCGACGCGATCCAGATCATAGCCATGACCTAACCACGGTTTTTCTTCAATCATTTCAAGCGCGGTGCGCCAGATGCCGCCGCGATTATCTTTGAGCAAGAATTCAACGGGCGTTTCGCTATTGGCGGTGTGTACATTGGCGCGGTAAGTGGCGCTGGCGTAAAAACCCACGCACAGTACGGCGAGTAGCGGAACCAACACCACTAGCCCGCGCACAGAAATTCCGCGCGGCTTAGCACTCCAGATCGCGGCCAGTGTGCCGACGAGTAGCATCGCCGCAAACGAAATCCAGGTCGCGCGATTGCCGCTGTACCAGGTGCCAACCAAAATCGCGATCACTGCCACCACGCATCCCACGCGCGCCATAGTACGCCAGCGACGCGGCGCGAGCCACGCCAGCGGCAGCAGCGGTGCCAGGGTCGTGAACCACATCGTGACCCTGCCGACACCGCCATACAACGCCGTATGCGTTGCATCTTCGGGGCGAAAAGGATCATGCACCAACATGATCGAAAGCACGACAACACCGATCAACAACGCAACACTAAATCCGATCAACTTCGCCCGCGCCGTGGTCAACGCATAGAAAACGGCGCATGCCAGCGCGGGCGTGAGCACATCGCCGCGCCAAGCGTTCAGACTGGTACGAGGATCCGGGCCGAGCGCGGAAAACATGGCAACGCTGATGATCCAAACAAGTGCAGCCGCGACGCACCACGTGGAGGGCAAATTTATCGATGCCAACGATCCGTGATCGCGCATCCGTAGCAGCGCCACCGTCAGTGCGATAGCCGCTAACAGCAGCAGACCCCCGCGTAAACCGGCGCTGGCCGGGAAGGGTGCCACGAGCAGCATCAGCCACAATGCCGCATACGCGAACACACGCAGTCGGCGTGACAACGGATCAGTTGATGGTGCGATCATGATCAACGTGGGCGCGACAAACTGAACGCGGCAAGCGTCACGTCACGCGAGCGATTGCGCGGTGATACCGTTTTTACGAATCAGCGCGTCGAAATAATTGATCGTTTCTTTCAGGCCTTCTTCAAGCGACACCTGCGGCTGCCAACCCAGTTTTTGCTGCGCTTGCGTGATATCGGGGCGGCGCTGCGCGGGATCATCCACTGGCGCATCTTTGAAAACCAATTTCGATGTTGAATTCGTGAGCTTGATCACGGATTCAGTTAATTGCAGCATGGTAATTTCGTGCGGATTGCCGAGGTTAATCGGGCCGGTGATGTCGTCACTGGTGGCCATCAGTTTCAAAAAGCCATCAAGCAAATCCGACACATAACAGAACGAACGCGTTTGCTGTCCACTACCGTAAATCGTAATCGGCATACCGAGCAATGCCTGCATGATGAAATTCGATACCACGCGGCCATCATTGGGATGCATGCGCGGGCCGTAGGTGTTGAAAATGCGCGCCACTTTTATTTGCAATTTGTGTTGCCGATGGTAATCAAAAAATAGCGTTTCGGCGCAGCGCTTGCCTTCGTCATAACACGCACGCGGGCCAATCGGATTCACGCGGCCCCAGTAAGCTTCGGTCTGCGGATGTTGTTCCGGATCGCCATAGACTTCACTGGTGGATGCCTGCAAAATTTTGGCACCCAATCGCTTCGCGAGGCCCAGCATATTGATCGCGCCATGCACACTGGTTTTGGTGGTTTGCACCGGGTCGTGCTGATAGTGAATCGGGGCGGCGGGGCAGGCTAAATTAAAAATTTCATCGACTTCGATATGGAGCGGAAATGTGACGTCATGGCGCATTAATTCAAAACGCGGATTGTTGAGCAGATGACGAATGTTGTCCTTGGTGCCCGTGAAAAAATTATCCACACACACCACATCGTGTCCGTGCGAAAGCAAAAGCTCGCACAAATGCGAGCCTAAAAAACCGGCCCCGCCGGTCACAGCAACCCGTTTATTTAGCGCAAAGCGACGTTCGGTCATGATGGATTTTTTAGCGTGCGGCGAAAAGTGGAAAGGAGCGAAGAGTTTAGCGCGATTGATTCACGCGAAGTGTGGCAGATGGATGACCAATTGAGCGCTATGGTCGCCTCTCGCCAGCCGGATCGCCGTTGAGCGGGCATCTTCAGGCATAAATGGTTCAAGATGTGCGCCAATGCTAGGGTTTGCAATATTAGCGACGTTGCTGCCACCCTGATGCAAGCGCAGCCTCAACGAAGGTGCGATTGCAGGCGTTGAAATTAAAATATTTTTTGCCAAGCGAACGCTTGATGTCGATATCAAATGATTTTGAAAGATGCGTGAGCACTTCAAAATCGGCGATGCCGTGCAGCTCGCCCACAATCCATTTTGCTTTCGACAACATCGCTTCGTCGAGCGAGGTCAGGATATCGAACTCCGCGCCTTCAGTATCGATTTTGATGAGATCAGCTCCCGTAATGCCATGCTGCGCAAGATAGGTCGCGCTGCGGCGTACATCGATGGTCACCGATTTACCGGTGTTGGCATTTTTCCCGAACAGCGAAAATCCACCCAGGTTCGAATCTTCCTCACTCCAAAAAATTTCTGCCGATGCATCTTCCTTGCCCAGCGCTACGGGATGCACAGTGACATTTGGCAGGGTCGCGACATTTTTACGCAGCAGCACGAGATTGTCTGGCACCGGTTCAAAGGTGTGAATTTTCGCATTGGGAAAAAGGCGCGAAAAGAAAATCGTTGCGACACCGATATTGCCGCCAATGTCCAGAATGACTTTCGGGTCCATATTGCCCGGCACGCTGTACTCACCCTTGCGCCCGGATTTAATGAGCGCTTCGTAAATCACCGTCGTGTCGCTGGTGCCGGGGCGGTAGTGGATCGGTACACCGTTCCAATCATAGACATCGCCGGGCGCGCCTCTGGCACCCGCACGCGCATGACGCGCAAATTTAAGCGACCCACTCCTCGCGGCAACTTTGAAATCTTTCTTGCTAAACATGAGATAACGCTCCGCGATCAACCACAATTTTATTTATTGCTGATCAAAGTATAAATTAACAGCCGTCCGCGCGCCTTCGTTGATGAACTTGACACCCGCCCTGACAGCAACCGCAAGCCGCCATTTGGCGCGCGTTTCGAAGCACATTTGCTTGCACCCGCCCGTCAGTGCTGGGGTTTGGATTTCAATTCGATCGCGCTGCGCCGAGCCTGTCGCGCTTCATTTGTTTTTGTGTACACTGCTTTCAGCCACTCAATAGGTGCCTAAAATTTAAGCAATCGATTATTCTAAGTTCACGAGAAAGCACAAAAAATGAAATTACTGTCTCAACGAAATCTACTCATTGCCATCGCGTTTTCAGCTTCGCTGGTCGCAGGCTGCGTGACCACGAACTCCGGCTCCACCCGTAACGACAGCGCGAATGCTGCGCCCGCTGCACCCAAGGGTCCTGGCCCCGGTATGAACGCAAAAGGCGAAGTGGTTGATTCGTCGAAAGTTGAGAGCGGCTATGGCAAAACGGTAAAAGGCCGCGGCGATTGGGAGGGCGAAATCACTGGTGTTGTTGTGCCGAACAGCAAATTTGCCAAACTTCAAATCGGCATGTCGATGCGCGAAGCCGTTGATAACGTTGGCCAGCCCACCGATCAAGGCGCCTATGTCACCGGCAAAGCGTGGATTCCGTTTTATTTCGGCAGTGATCGTCATCGCTACGAAATGACCTTCAAAGGCCAGGGACGTTTAATTTTTGCCGGCGGTTCATTGGGCAATTTTACGGGCGGTAATTTGATCTGGGTTATCCATAACCCAAGCGAAACGGGTTATCGCTAGCCGGTCTCGCAAGTCAAAAAAAGCCCGCATCGCGCGGGCTTTTTTTCGCGTCAGAACATCGCATTCATCGCTTGATAGTTGAGCGTATTCGGTGTGAATAGATCGGGGGAATTACCGCTCTCAAGAAATGCTCGCGCGAGTCGCTGCGCCTCTCCTAAAACCGCAATGGAGATCGCGATGCCCGCACTCAAACGCTTCACACCCAATGCATTCAATTCGGTGAGTGCGGGCAAGCTGGGCACCGCCATTACGTTAACTGGCAGCGTAATTTTTTCACATAGCACTTGTATCTCTGCCGACTGCGACACACCCGGAACAAAAATGCCATCCGCACCGGCGCTTTTATAAATCTCCGCACGCCGCAGCGTTTCACTGACTCGCTGATCAGTGCTCGCCAGCCCGCGCAAATAGACATCGGTTCGCGCATTGATAAATAAATCGGCACCTTGTCTGGTCACCCGCTCGCGGATCGCTTCAATTTTGGCGCACAGCATCTCGACGCTCTCTGCACCATCTTCAATATTGATGCCAATCGCGCCCGCATCAATGAGCTGATCAATCAGGTCAGCAACGCTTGATGGATCGTCGCTATAGCCGCCTTCAATGTCGGCAGTGAGTGGCACTTTAATCACGCGCGCAATTGCGGCGACCGCGCTGACGAGTAGGTGCGACGGCAGCCTATCGCCATCGGCGTAACCGTTTGACCATGCGAGGCCCGCGCTGGTGGTGGCAATGGCTTTTGAACCGGCCGCCTCTATCAGCCGCGCGCTGCCTGCATCCCACGCATTCGCGAGCACGAGGGTTTCACCGGTGTGCAAATGTCGAAATTTTTTCGCTGCATCTAGGTTGGATTTTTGCATTTCATTCTCCTTCAGATAAAAAATTTGTGGGTTTCCCTCATGTGCGAGTAACCAGCGCTTGCGCTCGACCCCGCCACCATAGCCGGTCAAATTACCATTCGCACCGATCACGCGATGACACGGCACGACAACACTGAGCGGGTTCGAACCATTGGCGAGGCCGACGGCGCGAACTGCGTTCGGCAGATCGATCCGGCGCGCCAGCTCGGAATATGAAATCGTGATGCCGCAGACTATGCTGCGCAATTCTGTCCATACGCGCTGCTGAAATGATGTGCCGCCGAAGCGTACTGGCAGTTTATCAATCGCCTGCGTTTCGCCCGAAAAATAAGCATTCATCACATCGGCAAAACCATAGGGATTGCGGGTTGGTGCTAGCGTAAAACCAGCACAATATCTCGCCAACAACTTATGCAGGCGCGCCTCATGACTCGACCAATCGAGCGCGCGTAAGTTTCCTTCCTCATCCGCGACGATGATGAATTCTCCGATTGGCGTATCGATCTTATCTACGAGCAATTTTATTTTTTCAACCATGAGCAGTTGCAGCGGTGTCCGCTGCCCATAAATGTTGCGCCGCCGCAGCGTAAGAAAAGTAACGACGGTTTTCAAACTTCGGGGTGTGCGCAGGACAAATCGGCCGGCAATAGATACCCGTGGAAGTAACACCACAAAACACGCGCCCATCAAATCGTCGATAACGTGTCTGAAACGCGCGCGAGCATGAGGCGGAGGCGAGAAAATTCATGGGGTGATATTGGCACAGTGCAGAACGTAGCGCTGGCGGTTTTCGGTCGTGGTCACGAGAGGCGATGAATTTGAAATTGCACGCAGCACATCAAGGCACACCACATTGCCAGAACCTTCCCAAATGCTGTTGAGCGGCATCTCGCGATAGAGGCGCGGCATGACACTTTCTTCGACGTAACCATTGCCGCCGAACACTTCCATTGCTTCTGCCGCGAGCGGTGAAGCGCGTTTGCAAAGCCAGTATTTGACGGCGTGTGTCATCAGGCGGCGCAGTTCGGTTTCGGCTTCATCGGTTTGTGCATCGAATGCACGGCCGAGGCGCATCGACAACGCGGCAAAAGCTCTGCGCAATGCGCCGAGCGGCAGAATTTTGACCATAAGAGTTAGTTTTATTTAGTCTGGGCCATAGCAATATTCGCTTGCCCTGGTTGAGGTGCGATGTTGAAATAATTAACCCATAAATCACCAGCGCAATGATGGAGAAAAGTATTGAAGCCGTCAGAAGGAGTGGCTTGGGCAAATCACTTTGCGCTATGAACATTGCGCTTTTTTGTCAGGAGGAGAATCGCTTGCAGTCACCCATGACGCGATAGGACAAAAAGCCGTTTTGCGCTGGGCTCGCCACAAGGCTCATTTACGATTTTCAGCTGGGTAGCTGACATGATTCAAACCCGCTATGACTTGTCTACGAGCAGCTGTATTTTTCAATCAAGTTTCTTCACGCATGCCGGAGTCAACCTTTTTTGCCGCTAAAATCGTACGTATGAGCTAAAGTTAGCTGAGTTTAGAAAAATTAATGCCATCTGCCGTTATCGAAATAGGGAGTCACTGAATGTTAGTTGAGTTATTTAAACGCGTCCGCGAGACGCGTCTTTTTATGAGCATGCGTTTGCTGACGGTTGCAGCGCTGCTGGCGACTGCCGGCTTGGCCGTAAACGCCGCTGCACCAAATTCTGATGAAGCGATTCTGAGAGAAGCTGCATCGCTTAGCGCCAATAAATCCACCAAAGCCGCCGCCGATAATTTTCGCGGCAATGGCTGGTGGTGGGGCGGGCCGAGCCTGTCGGGCACGGGATTTTTTGTTGAGGCACAGGGTGATCGCGGCTTTGTCACTTTCTTTATGTATGACGAGACCGGCAAAGCAACGTGGTATGCCGCGTCAGGCGTGTTTTCGGCACAAGCAGGCACCAGCTTCACCTTCAGCGGAGACCTGCTCAATTTTCGTGGCGGACAACCCGCCAGCAGCAACACGCCCTCTGCACCGACCAGCCAATCTGTCGGCACGCTGTCGATTAATTTTTCCAGTGCCGCCACTGCCACCGTGCAGCTACCCAGCCGATCATTTGCCGCGCAGCGATTTGACTTTGGTGGCTTGAACAGCACCATCAGCGGCAACCAACCTGAAACCGGCTGGTACTGGAACGCATCGCAAGCTGGGCGCGGCTATGCGATTGAGGTGCAGAACGGCACGATGTTTCTGACTATGTTTCACTACAACAGCGATGGCAGCCCGACGTGGAATTTCTATACCGGGCCGATTGGCACCAACGGATCATTCGCCGGTGATTTCGCCGGCATTACTGGCGGCCAAACGCTCGGCGGTGCGTATCGCAGCCCGAATCCCGCGACACTCACGCCCGGCTTTAGCGGCAGCTTTACCAGCCCATGTCTGGGCACGCTAAAGTTTCCCGGCAATCCGGTGCAAACCAGCATCACGCGTTTTGCGTTTGGTGTTTCCGATGCTGCCGCGTGTCGCTCGGCGAGTGGCGGCGGAGGCAATACCAACGGCATTTCGTACAAAACGACGGGCGCCACATTGGGTGCCAACGCTGCGATCCAGGCAATGAATCAGCAGGGTGCAACGGGCTTTGCGTTTGTCTCTTCGTTCGTATACCAGAGCAACGCAGGATCGGGCCAGTTGCCCAATTTTGAATATTTCGACTTATTTGCCAAGGCACAAGCGAATACAACCTACTCGTACAAGGCGGTGATTCAGGCCGGTAACGCCGCGGGTCTGGCGAGCCAGTTGAACGCAGAGGGTGCCGCCGGTTTCTTGTTCAAAGGTTCGACCTATTTTGCAACCTCGCCTGCGCCGACCGATCCGATCTATCTTCTGCTGGTAAAAAGTAGTACGCGCAACACCAGCTACAGCTACCGCGTGACGGCTATTTCGGGGCCGAGTGAGCTTAATGTTCGCGATCTCAACGCTGAAGGCAGCGCAGGCTATTCATATCGCGGCAACTATTTTATTGGCGGCCTCTATTACCGTATTCACGTCAAAGATAACGGCACCAACGCGACGTACAACTATTTGGTGACACCGGCAGTCGACTCGCCCGATGGTCTGCTCAACGAAATGAATGCACAAGGTGCGCAAAATTACATGTACAAAAGCGGCTTTTTCAACGGGGCTTCAACTGTTTCGATATATGAGAAGGTGTCGACAACCACGGCACCGATTGTGTTCTTCAAAACCGCGTCCGGCCCCACCGTATCCGCCGCCGAGTTACTGGCCAAAGCTGATCCGTTGGGGCAGCAAGGATATTTGATCTACGGCGATCTTGTGTTGGCGAATGCGACGCAGTACGCGTCGTATTTTTATAAAGGGCCACCGTCACCGCATCCGCTTTATGGGCCGATCTTCCCGTAGCCGCGCGCTGATAGAGTAAGTCACCGTGAAATAAAAAACGCCCCAAACATGGGGCGTTTTTTATTTTTGGTGGCCCGGGGCGGAATGTGTCGGTCTCGCCTTAAAGCGATCCCGCCATCGCTTCGCGACCGCGCTAGGCACGTCCAAGAACATGCCCCCGGCATGTCCTTAGTCAAACCAGAGGCGTTTCGCTCCCTGCCCTCACGCGATCAAAAATAAAAAACGCTCCACAAGGGAGCGTTTTTTATTTTTGGTGGCCTGGGGCGGAATCGAACCACCGACACAAGGATTTTCAATCCTCTGCTCTACCGACTGAGCTACCAGGCCGTAATAGTTTTCGCAAATGCACAAATACTCAGCGAAGCCGCAGATTATAGCGATTTTGGGGGCATTTTCCAACCACTTTTGAAGAATCGTGCGTCATATCGCTATTTATCCAGCGCAATTTTGTCTCATTTTATTTAAACATCCTGCGGATCGACGTCAATAATCCATTTGAGATTGCGCAATTTCGCTTTGGCTTGATACTCACCTATCAGCGGCAGCCAGCCCGACAAGAATTGCTGCAACGCTTTGCGCGACTTCGCCTGTACCATTAATTGCCGACGCTCAAAACCGGCTTTGCGCGCGAGCGTGGGGGGAACCGGATCCCAGACTTGCACTTCGTCACCGTGCGAACCAACTTGCTCGCCCGCCAGTGTCGCCACGCCCGCCATAAAATCCGCCAGCATTTGGCTGTCACGCGATTCCGCGCGGAGCATGGCGAGAAACGAATACGGCGGCAGATGCGATGCCTCGCGCTCCTTCAACGCGATTGCGGTGAACTGCGCATAATTCTGCGCGGCGATGGCCTGGTACACCGGATGGCCGGGGAAGCGGGTTTGAATCAGTACGCGACCTGCCAACTGCGCGCGCCCAGCACGGCCGGCGACTTGCATCATTTGTGCGGCCAATCTTTCCGCCGCTCTGAAATCGGCGGAGAAAATCGCGCCATCGCTGTTGATCACGCCGACCAAGGTGATGTTCGGAAAATCATGCCCCTTCGATAACATTTGCGTGCCGACGAGCACATCGAGCTCGCCTTTGGCGGCTTGCTCGAAAATCTTTTCAGCACTGCCACGTTTGCGCGTGGAGTCACGATCCACGCGTGCCATTCTAAGGCTCGGCAAGGCGGCTTGCAGCGACGATTCCACGCGCTCTGTGCCCTCACCTGCGGCGACGAGCTCAAGGCTGCCACAATCGCCACATTTGGCCGGGATACGCGATTGAAATCCACAATGATGGCAGCGCAAGCGCGCATCACCTTTGTGGAAAACCAACTTCGCGGTGCAGCGTTTGCATGCGGGCATCCAGCCGCATTGTGCGCACACGAGCGCAGGCGCGTAGCCGCGACGATTAATGAATATGAGCGCTTGCTCACCACGCTTGACGGTTTCATCAATCGCGCGGATCAAACTTTGCGTGAGACCGTCCTTGCTACGCTCAATATTGGTATCGATAAATTGCACGCGCGGCAATGCGGCGGTAGCTATGGCGCGCTCGGTCAAGTTTATTTGCGTGAATCGCTCGCGCTCGACGTTGTGCAAGGTTTCAAGCGACGGTGTGGCCGAGCCCAACACTACTGGACACATTGCGGCCTGCGCACGAAACACCGCGACATCGCGCGCGGAATAGCGAAATCCTTCCTGCTGTTTATACGACGTGTCGTGTTCCTCATCGACAATGATCAAGCCTAAGCGCGGCATTGGCGTGAATACCGCGAGCCGGGTGCCGATCACAATATCGGCGCGCCCGGATTGCGCCGCCAGCCACGCGTCAGTACGCGCACCATCGGCCATGGCGCTGTGGAGTACCGCGACTTCGCTATGCGGAAACCGCGCCGCCACTGCGCGCGCGAATGCGGGCGACAGATTGATCTCGGGCACTAACACCAGCGCTTGTTTTTGCTGTGTTAGCGCACGATAAATCGCATGCAAATAAACTTCAGTTTTGCCGCTGCCGGTAATGCCGTTGAGCAATATTGGTGTGAATTGATTTAGTGTTTTTTCGATAGCCGCAACGGCAAGCGCCTGACCTGCATTCAGGGCATGGGCGGGGGTGAAGATGACGTCGGTTTTGTGTGATGCATTTGCTGACGCTTCAACGACTGCAATCAAATTTTTTTCTACCAACGCGCGAATCGATACGCTCGCTCGGTCGAATTGCTGCTTGAGTTGCGCCTCAGTAATGACATGGCACTCGGCGAGCAAGGCAAGTATTTGTCGCTGCACCGTCATGCGCGATTTCAGCGTGGACAAATGCTCGCGGCCCGCATCGGTAATAGCGTAAACATGCTGTATGCGTGGCGAAAATAGTTTCGGCAAACGCAACGTAGGCGGGATCGCATTTAACGCAACCTGACCGAGCGGATAATGATAGTAACGCGCGCAAAATCGGAACAAGGCCAAATCAGCCGCCGTAAACGCGGGCACGTTCATTTGCAGGGCCGAAATAGATTTGAGCTTCGCGAGCGGCACCTCGGTTGCATCCACCACATCGACGATCAGGCCGACTGTTTCGGCACCCGCGCCACGTCCAGCCCCACGACCCGTTCCACGTCCAGTTCCACGTCCAAAGGGCACAATCGCCAGCCGACCAATCGATTCCGCATCCACGCCAGGTGCCAAAAAATCGAATGATCGCGCCAGCGGGACATCCAGAATCACCTTGGCAATCGCGCCATTTAATGCTGCTGGCTGCGCAGTTTCCGGCAAAAATTCTTTCATCGCACCCGTCTATGAAACATCTTCAGGAAAGCACCGTGCCGCAGATAAGGTTGACCACCGAATCGGCCTCGCGGATCGATTTGCCTATGTCTTAGGCAACTCACGGGGAGAGCCATGCCTTCCTGTGGATAACTTTGTGCATAGACTCACTTTGGTATTGAAATTGCTCGCTATTTTCACCACCTAGCGAAACCTTTGTGCGCCGCAATAAGAAAAAAGCTTCTGTTAATCAACAACTTATAGTGATGCACATTAATGCGAGCCTGTGAAGTGACTCCCTAGGCTGAGATCATGGTTTCTGTGCATAAGCAAGACTAAAACGCGAAAATTTCACAAAAAATCTGCTTGACAACGCCTATTGTGACGACCCTCTAGCACTGACGCGGTGTACGGCGTGAACAAGCGCTTCCACATGCGCGGGATTCGTAAATTGTGAAATGCCATGACCCAAATTAAACACATGCCCATTCGCGTTTTTATCAAATGCGAACTCCGACAACACGCGCGTCGCTTCTTTTTCAATTACGTCGGGTGGTGCAAACAGCGTTAACGGGTCAAGATTACCCTGTAGCGCGACTTTATGACCCACGCGTTTTTTAGCCTCGGCCAAATTAATCGTCCAATCCAGCCCCAATGCATCTGCGCCCATGTCGGCCATCGATTCCAGCCACAGCCCGCCGCCTTTGGTGAAAAACACACGCGGCACGATACGGCCCTCGTTTTCGCGTTTCAATCGCGACATCACGCGCTTCGCATAGGCCAACGAAAATTCCTGATACGCGTGATGCGACAACGCGCCGCCCCAGGTATCGAAGAGCATCACCGCTTCGGCACCGGCATCAATTTGCGCGTTTAGATACGCGATGACGCTTTCGGTATTTTTTTCCAGAATCGAATGCAGCAAATCAGGGCGCTGAAACATCATCGTTTTGGTGGTGCGAAAATCATCCGAGCCGCCACCTTCGATCATGTAACAGGCCAGCGTAAACGGGCTGCCGGAAAAACCAATCAGCGGCACGCGGCGATCCAATGCGCCACGAATTTGGCTGACCGCATCAGTCACGTATTTGAGCTGGCCCATATCGGCCATCTGCAATTTTTTTACATCATCTTCGGCGCGCAAAGGCCGCTCAAATTTTGGGCCTTCGCCTTCGACAAAGTAAAGTCCCAGGCCCATCGCGTCGGGCACGGTGAGAATGTCAGAAAATAAAATCGCGGCATCGAGCGGAAAGCGATCCAGCGGCTGCAATGTGACTTCAGTGCAGTAATCGGGATTTTTCGCGAGGCCCAAAAAGCTGCCCGCTTTTTTTCGCGTTGCGTTATATTCGGGCAAATAGCGCCCGGCCTGGCGCATGATCCAGATCGGCGTATAGGGTGTTGGCTCACGCATGAGTGCGCGCAGGAAATTATCGTTTTTGAGTGGGGTCGAATTGGTCATGGCGAAATAAAAAAGACGTGATCGAATGATCACGCAAACTGGATTATCGCATTCGCGTTCAGCTCGTAACGATGTGCAAATTCTAGCTATAAACACTAGCACCAGTGCGGCGTTTGCAGCATTTATGTCTAAAAACGCCCGCCCGTGCTAGCGTTTCCATTTCAGGCGCACTAAAAACTTGTCATCCCGAACCCGGCCTTATCGGGTGAGGGATCTGCTGTTTCGTCGCACCGAGGAACACGACAAAACAGCAGATCTCTCACAAAAAGCCGTTCGGGATGACAGATGGTGTGTGCCAATATTGATAAACATTTCAACGGATGGAAATATAGGGATAATCTGATTCGATACGATTTCTAAATACATGACCCAACCCCTCACCCTATATCTCCAACTCGTTCGCCTCAATAAACCCATCGGCATTTTATTGCTGTTGTGGCCGACGTTATGGGGCTTGTGGATCGCCTCGGCAGGTATGCCGGACGTGACGATTCTGAGTGTCTTTGTTGTC
>JANMQR010000226.1:0-10267 GCA_031370625.1 Burkholderiales bacterium
GCAAACTGACGCGCGACAAAACGATGAGTATGTTCTAGGCGAACTCAATGCATGGGTTCGCTCGTTGCATGCCACCGAAGGCGTTCAACGCTGGCAGCATTTCGCCAAACCGTTGAGTGCGGCGATTGTCGGTGCGCGCCACAGCTTGTTCCGACGCGCTGGTTTCAGTTTTGAATATTCGGATTCTCCTGATTATGGAAAAATCCGGCTTGGCAACGATGATCTGGTGATGGTGGAATTTTCGCCCGCGCGTGAACATACGCGGACGCACATGGCGCTTGCGTATCATCGCAATAATTGGCGCGGCGGCGGGCTATGGATCAACGGACGCGCAATCGATGTGCCCTGCGATAACGATGGTTTTCCGTTGAGCGATTACGTTGGACGCTGGCTAGACGATGATATTTTTCAGGTGCAGATTGGCTTGCCGGATCATCCGCTTACCGATCCTGTCGCGCGCGATCAATTGAGCGAATTGCGCGGACTGTTGTTGGTGAATGCGAAGACCTACAAAAAGATGCTGGTGTTGCCGCGCGACGATGAACGCTGGCCGCTACCGCGCACGCAGCGCGACAAACAGCAGATTCACATCTACGCCGATGAAGATGCGATGGCAGCTAATCGCATTGCGCGCACGGTGGAATTTTGAATCGGGTTGCATCGCGGTGAGTGGCTACGATGAAATTGAAAGTCCAACACTGGCGCGCGTTTTCAGCCAGAAAAGCGTGGAACACCGCGCAGAATGGCGTTCTCTGTTCTTGACTAGCGCTTAATTCGCAACAACTGCTGCACCAACGGATGCTGCACTTTTTTCTCGGCAACAATCAAATAAAAGTGCTCTTCCACGCTCTCGCAAGCGCCCACGCGTTTCACGTTGTATTGCGCGACTAATTCATCGTGAACCAACTCGGCTGCAGGGAATACGCCCATGCCGCTGGCGCCGAAAGTTTTGAGTAGCGCGCTGTCTTCGAATTCACCGACAATGCGGGGTCGGATTGCGTTGCGTTCGAACCAAAGATCGAGCCTGGCACGCGTGGCGACATGCGTGGTCGGTAAAAGTACGGGTACGGTGGCGAGTGAGTTTGGAAAGCCTTTGCGCGCTCCAGCGTAGAGCGACGCAGGCGCGTACCACGCGAGTGACGATGAACCAACCAGATGGCTGTAGAGTTTTACGTTTGGGTTGGCCGGTGCGGCGCGGTCAGCGAGTACCGCATCGAATCGGTGAAGTGCTAAATCGCCCAGCAAATCAGCGAATTCATCTTCATGACATTGCAGTCGCAGATGTGGCTCGCGCAATATGGGCTGCAGCAGTCGCCGTACGACCAGCTTGGGCAGGCCATCCGATATCCCCACCGCCAAGCGAATGCCGGGCTCTGCTACGGCGCTGCTAATCACGTCCGATAGCTGTCCGCCTAGATGAAAAATTTGATCCGCCTGACGCATGGTGGCGATGCCTGCCTCGGTGAGTGCGAGCCCGCGACCGGCGGGTTTCAACAGCGCATAGCCAAGCGAGCGCTCGAGCTCGCGCACTTGTGTGCTCACGGTTTGCACCGCCATGCCGAGCTTGCTGGCGGCGTTGGTGATGCTGCCCTCTTTGGCAACGACCCAAAAATAGTAGAGATGTTTGTAGTTGAAGCTTAGGCTCATATTCAGGTTTATTCGAAGTGTCAGTTCGTTATTATCTGCTTTTTCAGAATTGATAAGTGCCCTATTGTTTGGTTGTGTTTATTTTTTAACTCAACGGAGGTGTGCGATGGAAGTTATTTTTGAATCCCGTGACCCGGCTGGCATCCTTTTGCGTGATCTGGCGGAACGACGCGTGCGCTTTGTTATGCGTCGTATGAAGTGGCTGATCCCGCGCGCCAGAGTCAGGCTGTCGGATGTTGCAAACGTTCATGGCCCACGCGGTGGCGAAGATAAAAGCTGTCGTCTGGAAATCAAGACCGATCACATTGGTACGGTTGCCGTCACCACCACCGCGCAGGATTGGCGCGTGGCGCTGGATCACGCATTAGCACGTGCGTCGCGGATGTTGCTGCGCAATTTGAAACGCACCCACAGTTATCGCGGTTCGCGTTCGCCCGCTATTAATTTTCAAACTTAGCCACGGAGAAGTGATCATGGAAAATATTAGCAAAGTGTCTCAAGCTACGGCCATAGATGGCTATGCCGCAAATGATGCGAACGCGATTCAGCCTGATGCAAGCCGCGTCCTGCGTAACACCTATGCGCTGCTGTCGATGACGCTGCTGTTTAGCGCGACGGTCGCGGGTGTGAGTGTGGCGTTGAAGTTGCCGTCGCCGGGAATTATGTTCACGTTAATTGGCTATTTTGGCTTGTTGTTTTTGGTTTACAAACAGCGAAATAATATTTGGGCGCTGCCGGCCGTATTCGCGCTCACTGGATTTATGGGCTACACATTAGGGCCCATGTTGTCGCAAACATTGTCGCTGCCCGGCGGTGGGCAAATAGTCACGATGGCGCTCGCCACCACCGGCGTCACTTTCTTGGCGCTGTCGGCTTATGTGCTGAAAACACGTCGCGATTTTAGCTTCATGGGTGGCTTTTTATTTGCAGGAATTATCATCGCGCTGCTCGCTGGCTTGGCGGCGGTGTTTATGCAAATTCCCGCATTGGGTCTCGCGGTGTCGGCAATGGTGGCGCTGCTTTCGGCGGGCTTGATTCTGTATGAAACCAGCCGCATCGTAAACGGGGGTGAAACCAATTATGTGTTGGCTACCGTTGGATTGTATGTGTCGATTTTTAATCTCTTCACCAGCCTGATGACATTGTTTGGCTTTGGTGCAGGAGACGATTAATTTCACCAAGGAATGTTTATGAAATGTCCTACATGCATTGATACCGCATTAACGATGAGTGATCGCCAAGGTGTTGAAATCGATTACTGCCCGCAGTGCCGTGGCGTGTGGCTGGATCGCGGCGAGCTCGACAAGTTGATCGAGCGCGCCGTACCCGCACAGAATCCCAACAATGGTTCTTCAACGCAAACCGGTTATCGCGATGCCGGTGGTCGGGATGGCGGCTATCGCGATGGCAGCTATCGGGATGGACATCAACAGCATCGCAAAAAATCTTGGCTGAGCGATATTTTTGACTAGCTGGCCAGCTCAATCCATGCAACGACTTTAAAAGGAAATCCCGTTGAGAGCGTACCCAAAAAACAGTCCGCAAGCTTGTGCCCGCATCGTGGCGCTTACCTTGCTGGCAGATGGACATTTTTGCAAAACCGAGCTTGATGTGCTTGCGCGAATGGATGCAGACGCGCAGCTGGGCCTCGAACCGGACGAGTTGAAAATGATCGTCCAGACACTTTGCGAAGATCTTTTCTACAGCCGTAATGGAAATTGGGGCCCTGCTAATCTTGATTCGGGCACGCTCAAGGAATTGCTGGGCGAGATTGAGGATCCTGAATTGCGCAGGAAAGTGCTCGGGCTGTGTGTGGCCGTGACCGTTGCAGATGGACATCTCGCAGAAGGTGAAACACAAGTGCTGATGGCGGCATCGGTGCTATGGGGGTTGCCGTATGTCAACTTGCAGCAACAAAAGCAGCCGCATCAATATTAGAGCAACGTCAATCCAACTTAATGTGCGCGCGCAGAACAAGTGCCATTGCGAGCATTTTTGGTGCTCGGAAGATTTGAGCAGTGAGGTTTGATACGCGATATCAATCGCTCATGAGTTGCGCGAATTTCTGACGGGCGCGCCCGATGCGGTGCGACATCACTGAAACAACCAGGCAATATTGATTGCATTAACCATAACTAGGAAATATTTTGTGGAAACGATGATTGAATTTTTTAATACCCCGTTTCTGGGCAAAGAAGCGTGGGTCTGGCTGGTCTTTATCGGCATTGTGGTCACACTGCTCGCGTTCGATTTGGGCGTGCTGCACAAGGACGACCATGAGATCGATGTTAAAGAGTCGCTGTTATTGTCAGCAGGTTACATCTCGGTCGCGCTAATTTTTGGCGCATGGGTCACATGGTATTTTGGCGCGCAAAGCGGCATGGAGTATTACACCGGCTTTTTGATTGAGAAATCGTTATCGATGGATAACGTGTTCGTGATCGCACTGATATTTACCTACTTCGCGATTCCTCGTTTGTACCAACACCGCGTTTTGTTTTGGGGAATTCTGGGCGTGATTGTGCTGCGCGCGTTGATGATTGGTTTGGGCGCGGCATTAGTGACGGAGGCGAGTTGGATTCTGTATTTATTCGGCGCATTTCTGGTGTTTACCGGCATCAAAATGCTGATGATCGCAAACCATATGCCCGACATTGGCAACAATCCGCTGCTGAAGTTTTTAAGGAAGCGTATGCGGGTGACCGAGAAAATTGAGGGCAACGCGTTCTTCGTTTACAAGCCCGATCCGGTCACTGGCAAAACCATTCGCTGGGCGACGCCGTTATTTTTAGCGCTGTGTTTGATCGAGTTTGTCGATCTCGTCTTTGCAGTCGATTCTGTTCCCGCCATTTTCGCGATCACCACCGATCCGTTTATCGTTTACACCAGCAATATTTTTGCAATTTTGGGTCTGCGCGCGCTGTACTTTGCATTAGCGGCCATGATCCATCGCTTTACCTATCTGAAATACGCATTGGCGCTGGTGCTGGTATTTATTGGCACCAAGATTTTCCTGGTGGGCATCATCGGCAAAATTCCGCCGGTAATATCACTCACGGTGACGTTTGGTTTGATTCTGGGCGGTGTGTTGTTTTCGCTCTATAAAACCCGCGGTCAAGAACTTCCTGCGAAAGCCGCACCCTAACTTGTTTATTTGATTGAAGGAATAAATGCCATGAAAACCTATGCGCCAAATAGTCCCGAAGCCATGTCGCGGGTCGTGGCGATGATGATTGTCACGGATGCGCATATTGATGATCGCGAAATCGCGGTGCTTGATCGCGCCAACGCTTACCAATCGCTCGGTATTTCGCGAGAAAACTTTATGCGAGTGGCGCGCGACTACTGCGGCGATTTGGTGGCCGAAGCGCATGAGCTGGGCGAGACCTTGCTTATTGACCCAGATCGCGTTGACAACGTGATTGATTGCATTGATGTCGCCGAGCAGCGCATTGTCGTCGCGCGGTTGCTGCTAATTGTGATGGCAGCCGATCACAAGCAAGAGCACGGCGAGCTGGCGTTGCTCGATCATATTTTCGACCGCTGGCATCTCACGCACGACCAGGTGGCGGGCACGGTGCATGGCTGACAAGCGAACGCCGAAAATATAAAGTATCTGGTTGCCTCGCTTTCTGGCGTCTACAATCTATAATTTGGAATGACGAAAAATATTCCGAATTCTCTCACCATCACGCGTCCCGACGACTGGCATTTACATGTGCGCGATGGCGATGCGCTCAACGCGGTGCTTCCCGATACCGCACGACAATTTGCGCGTGCGATCATCATGCCGAATTTGAAACCACCCGTGCGCACGGTGCTGGAAGCGGGCTGGTATCGGGATCGAATTTTAGCGGCGTTGCCTGCCAATACGGCGTTCGAACCGTTGATGACCTTGTACCTCACTGACAATACTGACCCCGATGAAATCAGGCGCGCGAAAGCGAGTGGATTTGTGCATGCGGTGAAATATTATCCGGCGGGGGCAACGACCAATTCTGATTCTGGTGTTACCGACATTCGCAAATGCGACGCGGTTTTTGAAGCGATGCAATTAGCAGGACTGCCGTTGTTGCTGCATGGCGAAGTCACCGATAGCGAGGTGGATATTTTTGATCGCGAAAAAGTATTTATCGAGCGCCATTTGATTCCGCTAGCACTGCGTTTCCCAAAATTGCGTATCGTGTTTGAACATATCACGACCGCAAATGCGGTGAAGTTTGTATTAGCCGCGAGCGATAATGTCGCCGCCACAATCACGGCGCATCATTTGCTGTTCAACCGCAACGAGATTTTTAAAGGCGGCATTCGCCCGCACTATTATTGCTTGCCGGTGCTGAAACGTGAAGAGCATCGGCTCGCGTTGTTGAAAGCGGCGACCAGCGGGAATAAGAAGTTTTTCTTGGGCACTGACAGCGCGCCGCATGCAAAAAATACCAAAGAAGCCAGTTGCGGATGCGCAGGCTGCTACACCGCGCTGCACGCGATGGAGCTTTATGCGACGGCGTTTGAATCGGCAAATGCGCTCGATAAGCTGGAAGGATTTGCGAGTTTTTTTGGCGCGGATTTTTATGGATTGCCGAGAAATACAAGCACGATCACGCTGGAAAAATCGTCGTGGCAAGTGCCTGAAGAGTTACCGTTTTCGGGCTCGGCGATTGTGCCGTTGCGGGCGGGGGAAATGTTGGATTGGCGTGTTTCTTGAGGGCAAGGTGCAATATGGGCGGGCGTTTTCGGGCATTTTTGCTCGAAACGCCCTGCTAGTGCTAGGGTTTGTAAATGCCTTGGTGGGGTGGGCGGAGCGGTTTTTGCGATACCCATCATCTGCATGCGCCGATGATGGGTATCGCACGGGTTTGGCAAACTCGGCTCCACCCATTCTACGAGCTATTGCCCTGTCGTCGTCCCCGCTCAGTCGGGAACCCAGCGACTTTGCGACGTATGCCACTGGATTCCCGCCTACGCGGGAACGACGGATTTTGGATATTTCAAGTCGAGTCGGTTGCCGGTGAAAGTTCGCAATACTTCCAGTTGGTGCGATGCGCAGACTAGCTTTGGCGTGCGTTGTTATGATGCTATTCGCGATAATTTGACTGTATTCAATGGTGAAGCTTGGCCAACTTTAGCCACGTTAAATGCGCACTCGCAACGCCACGAACTCGTCAATTATCGCGGCCACCCCATTCGTTTTGTCGCGCCAAACGACGATGAATCCATAGCCACGCATTACGAAAAGCGCATTGCCGAAACCGGCGAAATTGCGACGCGTGAAAACTGGCACGACTTTTTTAACGCAATGCAGTGGCTAACTTTTCCAAAATCGAAAGCGGCGATTTCGGAAATGCATACGCGGCTGATGGCGGCGCAAATTGAGGGCGGAAAAGTACGCACAATTGCGCGTGATGTATTGACGTTATTCGATGAAGGTGGCGTGATTGTGGCGAGTGCGGATGAATCATTGCTCACTCACATTCGCAATTTTGAATGGAAGAAATTGTTTGTTGAGCGCCGCGCAGAGACTGAAAAAAATATTAATTTTTATCTCGCTGGTCACTCCGTGTTGGAGAAAATGCTCGACCCATTTGTCGGCGTGACGGCGAAGGCGCTGCTGCTGAAAGTTGACGATAATTTTTTAGCCCTTTCGCACAACGACCAAATTCACGAAATTGATTCACGCGCAGCGGAGTGGTTGATGAGCGCCCAATCGTTAACGTCCACGCGCAACCTGCATCCGCTACCCATTCTCGGCATTCCCGGTTGGTTCGCCGCGAATGAATCACCGAGTTTTTATGACGATGCGCATTATTTTCGCGCTGGATACAGCCGCGACCGTGCGAAATCATCAAGTGAAAATGAGTCCGCGTGAGATAATCACAATGGAAGCTCATCAGACGGTCGCTGTGTGGATGTCGCAAGATATGTTGCATAGAGGAAAGTCCGGACTCCATAGAGCAGGGTAGTGGGTAACGCCCATCCACCGCGAGGTGAGGATTAGAGCTACAGAGACGAGTCGCGCGCATCTTCGGGTGTGTGCGGGTGAAACGAGCAATCTCTACCCGGAGCAATACCAAATAGGCAGGCGCTGAGGCGGCTCGCTGAGCCTGCGGGTAGGTAGCTTGAGGCGTGCGGTAACGCACGTCCCAGAGGAATGACCGTCATAGCAAAGGGGCAACCTGATGCCGTAACAGAATCCGGCTTATCGATGAGCTTCCACTTTTATTTTTGATTGCGCGGTAGTTTTCTAGCGGCGATACAACCTGAACCGCTCGTCCTTATCACGTGGCCTCGCACCTTCCCACGCGAGCTGCCATGCGGCATCCACCACTGGCGCATGCTCGCGACTGCCTTGCGTGAGCAGCCAATTACACGACTGGGATTTTTCTGCAAACTGCGGCACAAAACGTAAATTGGCGAAGGTATCAAATGAGGCGCGCTCCGAATCGCCCAAGCCGAATGAGGCCACACAAGTGGCATTGGTGGGGATGATTGAGGCGATGGTGGTGGTCACCGTGCGGTGGCTGAGCACGTGGTCCACGGCGGGCTGTCCCAGCAAATTGGCGAGCACCCAAACAAGCGTGATGCCCGCTGCCCAGTTCACGACGGCACGACGATTGTTGCGATGTGCGCGCACGACCGCGTAAACCCACACCAAGGTCAGCGCGACCGCCAACACGAACGTGAATACATTAAACGATAGCGTGAAATCGGGCACCTGCCGCGCGAACGATGCTGCTGCGCGTTCAGGAAATCCGGTCAACGCAACCAGCCAATAAAACCAAAGCGCCGCAGCCACAATGCCAAAAAATACCAGCCCGAACCAGTCCATAATCCGCGCCACTTCTCCCGGCAAACGATCTAGCGCCATCGCGGCGGCGAGAGACAGCGGGATCAGCATTGCTAGCGCGCGCGCTTCACCTGCTTCGCGCGTAAGCGAGAGGGTGATCAGCAACGTGAGGAAGGCAACGAGAGGTAGTGCAAGCTCAATGCGTTCGCGTAATTTTTTGCGATCACGTGCCCAAAGCCATATTGCGAACGGTAATGCGGGCAGTGCAAACCACGGCAATATTTGCAGGAAATAAAGTGGTTGAATGCTGCCGCGATGCTCGGCGCGCAAAAACGGCGCGCCCAAGATTGCGTCAGTCCAGACGCGATCATCGATGTTGCTTTGGAAAATAAGGACTGCGGGCAACGCTATGATCAACGGCAACATCACGCCAAATGAAATTAGAATTCCACGCCGAAAATCACGATTGCGCCATTCACCCACGAAGGTCATGAGGGCCAGTGCAATGGCGGGCACCGCGAGTGCGGGCACAATGCCCACCGATAGCGCAACGATGGCCGCGCCTATGCCGGTGGTCACGCCGCCTTTGCGCGGCTCAGAGCGGATGCGCGTCATGCCATACATTGCGACCGAGATGCCCGCGAGTGCGGCCACTTCGGGATTCATTTGATGGCCGCGCACTAAAAGCCCGAGGCAACCGATCATCAGCAAAACCGCAATGCGGCCAGCGCGCTCATCAAATAATCGCGTCGCTGTTTTGTAGAGATAAGTCAACGCGAGCGCCATGAAAAACCCGGTCGCCAATCGCGCGCCGTCGTGCGCGGGCAACACCGGCGAAAATATAAACGACAGCGCGGCACCCACCCAATAATATAGCGGCGGGTAATCAAAACTCGGCTCGCCCGCGATCATTGGCAGCAGCCAGTGCCCGTCTTTGAGCATGCTGTGGATAATGCCAAACGCCATCGCTTCGTCGGGCTTCCACGGGTCGTGGCCAATGAGTCCAGGCAAAATCCATGCGGCGCAAATGATGATAAATAGTGCGCGTTTGACTGGCGATGAGGTGCCGTCAAAAATAATTGGCTGTTTTAATGTCAACCCCAAGGCGGTGGAAACCCGCGCGACTTTGCCGTGAGCTTTGGGTGAATCCGTATTGAGGTCGTCGGAGCGTTGGTTCAAGATTAGTGTTCTTTTTTGAAATCGTGATGTGCGAACACACCCTCTCTCCAACCTCTCTCCCGTCAAGGGAGAGAGGGCTATGCCTCCCTCTTCCCTTGCGGCGGGGTGGCCACCGTTTCGGGCCAGAGAGGGATTGAGGGAGAGGGGGCGCTTGCCCATGAGGCTATAAACATCCAGTTGCCGTCGTTATTCAACTGATCAGAGAACAAACATAATTTTACGCCGACATGATTTACGCCAACACAGGCACGCAATAAAAAAGGCAGCCAAGGCTGCCTTTTTTATTCAAACAAAATCAGAATTACTTCGCCGCTTTTTCTTCAACAGGCTTTTCAGTTGAGCGCGTAAAACGCTGCTTGAATTTATCGATACGGCCTGCCGTGTCCATAATCTTGTGCTTACCGGTGTAGAACGGATGCGATTCTGACGATACCTCAATACGGATCATCGGATATTCTTTGCCGTCGGTCCATTTCATCTTTTCTTTGTTCTTCGTCTCGGCAGTCGTGCGCGTCAAAAATTTGAAATCGCAGCTGGAGTCAAAAAAGATGACTTCGTTATAGACGGGATGGGTATCAGCTTTCATGTTTCATGCCTTTCTTTCCGTAAAGGGTATCCGCGCTTTAAAAACATCAAGGGCACCTCTATGCAGACAAG
>JANMQR010000231.1:0-10959 GCA_031370625.1 Burkholderiales bacterium
TCGAAGGCATCACGCCGGGCGATGACTACGCGGCGATGCGTGATGCGCTAACACGGCGATATTCAAAGATGATCGATGTTGAGGAAGAGGCAGGCGAAGCCACTGCCGCAAAGGTAAATATTGCGCGTCCCGATCTGGTGCTTATCGATGGTGGCAAGGGCCAACTCAGCGTTGCTGAAGAAGTCATGAATGAGCTGGGATTGACCGATATTCAATTGGTCGGTGTGGCGAAAGGTGAGGATCGTAAACCGGGTTTGGAGACGCTTATTTTTGGCACCAGTCGACGCGAACTTAATTTGCCGACGGATAATCCGGGCTTTCATTTGATCCAGCAGATTCGCGATGAGGCGCATCGTTTCGCGATCACCGGCCATCGCGCGCGCCGCGCGAAAAAGCGCAACACCTCGCGACTCGAGGATATCGCCGGGATAGGCCCGAAGCGTCGGAAAGCGTTACTGGCGCAGTTTGGTGGCCTACAAGGTGTACAGTCAGCGAGCGCGGATGATCTGGCGAAAGTGGAAGGGATTAGTCGCGATTTGGCAGAGACCATCTATAACCAATTACACTAGCGGCCACACCAAACCAATCGCCGTACTGATAAAAGATTAATCTGCTTTGAGCCTAAACATCCCTATGTTTCTTACCTGGTTGCCACGATTGATCAAGTGATGAAACTCAACATCCCCATGTTCCTCACCTGGATGCGCATTGCAGCCATACCGCTATTTATCGCAGTTTTGTACATCGATGAATCGTGGCTGACGAGCCGCCAGGCGAATACGATTGCCACCGTGATTTTCGTCTTTGCGGCCATCACCGATTGGCTGGATGGCTACCTCGCCCGCAAGCTCAATCAGGGCTCTGCGTTCGGCGCGTTTTTGGATCCGGTAGCCGATAAGCTTATGGTTGCGGCCGCCTTGATCGTGCTAGTGGAGATGGGGCGCACGGATGCGATTGTGGCGCTCATCATTGTCGGTCGGGAAATTACCATTTCGGCGCTTCGTGAATGGATGGCGCAGGTGGGGCAGTCGAAAAACGTGGCTGTTTCGATGCTCGGAAAAGTAAAAACGGTGGCGCAGCTGGTCGCGATTCCGTTCCTGTTGTACGATGCGCCGTTGTTCGAAATCATCAATAGTCGGTTGGTTGGCCGCTGGCTAATCTGGGTGGCCGCGGTGCTGACGGTTTGGTCGATGTTCTACTACTTGAAAGCGGCATTTAGCGGGGCCAGAACAGCCCATAAGTCTGGCGCAAAATCCACCGATGGATCAGATCACGTCTGATTGATGCTTTCGGACTAACGCCTCGAAATCTGCCACGGGCAGTGGGCGGCTGAACAAATAACCCTGGTACGCGCCGCAGCCCTGTTGGGCCAGTAACAAGCGCTGTGCTTCAGTTTCAACGCCCTCTGCCACCACGTTAATTTCAAGCGCGTGCGCTAGCGCGATCACCGCATAAACGATTGCTGCGTCATCGCGGTCTGTCAGCACATCCGCGACAAATGATCGATCAATCTTGAGCGTATCAATCGGGAAGCGCTTCAGATGCGAGAGGCTGGAGTAGCCGGTACCAAAATCGTCAATAGCAACACTCACGCCCACCGCACGCAATGCGCTCACCGTGCGGCCCACGCCTTCTGGATCGCGCAGCATCCCGGTCTCGGTAATTTCAATCTCGATCTTGCGCGGATCACAGCCTTCGAGCCTGATACGGTCGATGATGCGCTCAGCTAAATTGCTTGCGCGGAATTGGCCGGCGGCAACATTTACGGCAATGTTCAGATTGTTGAATCCCATTTCGCGCCACTTGCGAAGTTGCGCAAATGCGCTATCGAGCACCCAATTGCCAATATCGTGTACGAGGCCCGTTTCTTCGGCAAGGTGAATAAACTCGCCCGGCATCACCAAACCCCGGCCGGGATGATGCCAACGCAACAACGCTTCGGCACCGATGATGCGTCCGCTCACCATATCGATTTTTGGTTGGTAGTAAAGCTCAAACTCGCTGTGCTGGACGGCGGTGCGCATTGCGTTTTCAAGAATGCGCATGTTTGCACCATGCTCGGCCAATTCGCGCGAGAACACCTGGTAGGTATTTTTACCGCGTTCTTTGGCACGATACATCGCCATGTCCGCGTTTCGCAAAAGCGTTTCGCCATCATCGGCGTCATCCGGAAACAGGCTGATGCCAACGGAGCCGGAAATATATATCTCGTGGCCTTCAATCATCGATGGCGCGCGCAGCTCATCGATCAATTTAATGGCGACTAATTGCGCGGACTCGATCTCGGTTATTTGCTCGAGTACCACCATGAATTCGTCCCCCGACAAGCGCACCAGAAAATCTGTTTCGCGCAACACCCGCCCGAGTCGTATCGCCATCAGCCGTAACAGCTCGTCGCCGACGCGATGGCCGAGCGAATCATTCACATCTTTGAACCGATCAAGATCAATGAACAACGCGGCAACGCGGCTGCTGTTGCGCCGCGCGCGCATGATGGCCTGGCGCAGACGCTCTTGCAGCATGGCGCGATTGGGCAAACCCGTCAGGCTGTCGTGCGTGGCCTGGTGCACCAATCGTTCTTCCGCGTTGACGCGCGCGGTCACGTCCTGCGCCAGCGACAGCACGGACACGAGATGGTTGGATTCATCATATAGATTAGAGTTGTACCATTCACACCAAATCACGCGGTTGTCCTTGCGATAGTTTCGGTTCAGGCTCGTGGTGTGTGGCATATCGCCCGTGGTCAATTGTTTAACGATGGACGCTACTTGCGTCTGATCCTCATCAGCAATGAAATTCCACTCGTTCAGTTTTTTGCCGATAACTTCGCTTTCGGTCCAGCCAAACATTCGTTCGGCTTGCGGCGACCAGCGGCGGACGCGGAACTCCTGATCCCATTCAATCACCGCCAGCGGCGTATTCTCGAAATGCGATGACAACATCCAATTGGCCCGCCGAAGTTCAATCTCGGTACGCTTTAGTTCGTCGATATCGGTGGATGCGGAGTAAAAACCGACCACCGTGCCTTCTGCATTGCGGCGGGGTGTGTAGCGAACGCTCATCCATCTTTGTGAGTCATTGTTCGCTGTAATGAGACGTTCCATATTGATCGTTTCGCCTGCAAACACACGATCCCAAACGGTCTCAATTTCAGAAAGCCGGTGCTTGCTGTAGAGCTGATCCATCGGTTTATCGATCATTTCCGAATGCGATTTGCCGACCAGACTTTCCATCGTTTTATTGACGAATTGATATTTCAAGTCGCGATCAATGTAGGCCATTGGATAGGGCAGGCTGTCCATCGCGGCACGCAGCTCGCCTTCGCTGGCGCGTAACGCCACCTCGGCGGTTTTAATATCGTCAATATCGATTCCCACCGCATAAATGCCTTGCACTACGCCATCGGCACCAAAATCTGGTACCACCCGCGTGCGGTACCAGCGACCTCGTGGATGCACCACGGTTGGCCACGAGCGTTCGTAAACAACCGTGTCTCCCTTGAACGCGCGCTCGATATGTGGTGCCGCCAACAGCGCCTCTTCTGCGCCCAACACCATTACAATACTTTCGCCAATAACCGCCTCGCGCGCCATGCCACTCAAACGCAGGAACGTGTTGTTCACGAATGTGTAGCGACGCTCGCGGTTCAAGTACGAAATGGACTCGGGAATATTATCCGCAAAAACCCGAATCTGTCGCTGCTGATCTTGCAGTTCCTGGCGGAGTTTTACGTCATCGTTGATATCGGTGACAACGCTGAATACACCCGCGACCCTGCCATCATCGCGAATATCAGGCACCATGTGTCCGCGCACCCAGCGTACCTCGCCGGATAATCGCGTCGTGAGTCGCTCGTAGGTCTGGCTTTCGCCCGCGAAAGCCTTTGCAAGCCAGGGCTCGACCATGCTTGCGGTCTCAGCGCCAGCGACCTCGCTGACCGTTTTGCCGATCACATCTTGTTCGGTCAGCCCCAACCATTCAAAACCAACTTTATTGTAGAACTGGATGCGTCTGTCGGTATCGATGTAGCTTACCGGCATGGCAATATTATCGGTAATTAGCCTTAACTGGCGCTCGCGTTTGAGCAATTCCTGCCGCAGCTGATAATCCTTTTCTACGTCGGCGAGTACCGCATAAATGCCATCAACTTCTCCATCCTGGCTTCTGCTCGGAAACATGCTCAGCCGAATGTGGCCGGGTTTATAACCAGGAAAACTGGCAAAGCCTTCAAAAGCGACGATCTCCCCGGCCAGTGCCCGATCAACAAAGCGCTGCACGGATGCAACGGCATCCCCGCCGAGTACCTCGCTCCAATGTTTGCCAACAATTTCGTCGGCGCTTACGTCGAGCCATTCGCCGGTCACGCGGTTGACATATTGAAACCGAAGATTGAGGTCGCTTTTCGACACCGGCATGCCGATATTGTCTGCAATCGCGCGAAGCTTCAGTTCTTTCTCGATCAATGATTGGCGAAGACGAAATTCATCCTCAATATCCCTGAACATGAGGATGCATCCCGACACCGAGCCATCAGCACGTCGATCTGGATAATATGAAAGCTCAATGCGTCGCTGCGCGCCAGAGCGCGCTTTTGAGAGCGTTTCCACCTTGAAGGATTCGCCCGCCAGCGCGCGTTGCACGAGTGGGAGGTAGAAATTGACGACTGATAACGGGAACAAATCTGTAAATCGTTTCCCCAATATCTGCGTTGCCGGTCGGTCAATCCAATCGAAAAGCGGTTGATTGCCGAACCGAATGGTAAAGTCAGAATCGACTCGCATTATGGGCAAGCCGGCGCTGTTTGTGAGCACGCGTAATAGTCGTTCGCGCTCTAATGTCTCAGTTTCAAGCGCTTTAACGCGCTCGGCATTCGTGACTATCGCAAGAAAGCCGTAGATCGAGCCATCAGCATGGCGTTGTGGGAAATAGTTGACGAGCACCCAGCGCTTGTGGCCGTTCGCGTCCAGCGATAATCGGTGGAAATGAACAATTTCGCCGTTGCGCAGAGCTCTGTCGAAGTAAGGCGCAATGAGGGCCGTTTCTTCAGCTTGCAGCACGTCGCGAACCGCGCGACCGATTACCTCTTCTGGTGCCTTTGATAGAAACGCGCAGTAAGCTTTGTTGGCGAACAAATAACGCTCGTCTCGTCCAACAAAGCAGGAGGGAAAACCGTTGGCCTCAATCCCGGGTATGAGCATACCCACCGCAGCCAAATCTTGGCCTTCCGACGCAGCCAGCGCTTGCTGGTCGGCAATGGAGAGCACACTATCGCGAGCGCTTTCGGGCATTCCCGGCATTTTGGTCAACGAGTCGATGTGATTGCCTTCTGCTAACGCCTTTCGCGCGTTCTTATGAGATGCGCTTTTCCGCGTGGTTTCATGGCCTCCGCCACGATTGTTGTCTACACGCCTTTAATCTGATCTGGTTGTTGATCTGGTCGTCGATTTACGCGCGCGCCAGACAGCCAACCAAGCCACGTATTATTTCCTAGCTTATGGTAGGTAGTGTAAGCCAAAAATAAGCGATTAAACAGTGGTCATTGGAAACCCATTTTGCTACGGGAGGTGAGGGCTTTGGCAGCTTTTTGCGCGCAATGATGCGCCGTTCGCCGAATCGGTGGAATCGGTGGAATCGGTGGAATCGATGTTAACGCGCTGCGCTTCTTGGCGTCTGAAATGGCACACGTGATGGCGGCTGGGAAACTACACCGTTAGCCGATGAATCGATCAGCATTTCCACCCAGCGCGAAATGT
The DNA here is from genome assembly GCA_031370625.1 of Burkholderiales bacterium. Taxonomy (GTDB): domain Bacteria; phylum Pseudomonadota; class Gammaproteobacteria; order Burkholderiales; family Usitatibacteraceae; genus UKL13-2. Next base: position 5,754 of record JANMQR010000231.1, read on the forward strand.
TGACCAGTGACGAGGTATCTCTGGCAGGCGTGTATTTGAGGTCAAAATCCACGACCAAGGGATCCAGAATCAACGTGCGCGCTTCATTTGATTGCTGCTTCAATTGCACAGATCCGTACTTCAGGGCGATATCGCGAAGTCGCTCTTGCGACAGATTCCCACCGGCCATTACCTCTTGATAGAGCTGTAGCCAATGGTGACTGATGTGCATCGATTTGTCGACGCGCCCCTGTTCCACCCAGCGCGACCAGATGCCGATGAGTGCTTTGCTCACCAATTGCGATTCCGAGCGAACCGGGAAATGAGCCAGCGATACACCGCGGAATGACACGTGCGGGACGGGGCGCTCAAGTTCGCCGCGCCCGCGTAGCACGGCATGGTTGCCCTCGGCAATGGTGAGGCTTGCGTCGTCAGCGAAGCGCTTACAAAGTGTTACTTTGCAAACCAGGTTGGTTTCCTGCGCAACGCGATATTGAATGCATTTGATGACATTTCGTTCGCCGCCCGCATCCTCGGGTGTGGGCACATATGACTCCCACTTCAATGCGGCCGTGGTGCCGACAGGAATCGCGCTGATCGCGTCGTCAAGGTAGGCACGCGACGCGCATTTTATGAATTCGTCCGCATCGAGCATGAATAAAAAATCTGCGCGCTGGGTAGACAATATTTCGCGCGCCACTTTATTCATCCATTCCGCCTTACCAAAACCGAGCTCGTGGTTGTGTTTGACGACCACTGGCAAGCCCTCGGCTTTCAGCTGTTCGATGATTCTCGCGGTGTCGTCATGCGGCGAATGCAGCACAATAATCAGCTCATCCAAAAATTTGAGGTTGTAGCGCACAAACGCTTCGATGATATCGGCTTCGTTTCGCACCATCGCCAACCCGGCTATTTTTCGCATTTTCTTCACCTGTGAACTTTCAACGCTACTGATTGCTAATGGCTAAGTATGAGTCGCGCATTTTTCAATTGTTCACATTTGCAGTTCTGCTTTGTAACGGGTGGTAACGGGATGAGCGCATGAAAAAACGAATTTTGTGAAGTCGCGAGCAATCGAATTTGCGGGGCAGGGCCAGGATGCGTTAAACTACACTTTGCAGGCACGTAGCTCAGCTGGTTAGAGCACCACCTTGACATGGTGGGGGTCGTTGGTTCGAGTCCAATCGTGCCTACCAAGAATGCTAAAAAGCACCCGAATGGGTGCTTTTTTGTTTTTGATGATTCTCGAGACGCAAATCTAGCAAGGTCGCTTCAGATATTTTCCCGACGCTGGCCCGACAACTTTCCCATCCGCAAATATCGTCTTGCCGCGCACCACGGTTCGCGACATTCGGGCACTCATTTCCAGCCCTTCAAACGCTGTGCAGTGCAAAGCGCGCAGTGCCTGTGGCGACACGAAACCCAGATACCACCGCCAGCGCCGCTCCGCCGCCGTGGCAACAACCACGAATCATCGCGATAGCGGTTGGCGGAGAATTGGCATAGGTGTCGGTCGCCGCAGCGATGCGCGCCTGATTGCGAGTCATCCACGCCGCATCCAGACTATGTTCACGCAACGCATGAATGTCAGCACATATTTGATGAAGCCATTGACAGCTTTTGCCAGCGAGCGCATTGCGACGCAAGGCTTGGAAAAATCAGTAAAAAACCAAGCGCAGCGAAAAAATTGTGCTCACGACTCGTCCAGAGGACCTAATGGCAAAGGTTACAGTGTGCATGGTGCATTTCTAAATTTTTCACATGGTCAAACACCTGGCCAGCTACATGCTCGCGAGCACGGTGAGGGTAGCGTTCCACTCATCATGCTTCACTTTGCGCCCGGTCGCGCGCTGATGCTGGCGCCGTTGCAAATCAGGTTTCCGCAGCGGACGATGGCAATCGATCTACCCGGTATGGGGGATTCAGATGCACTGCCTCATATGGCGAATCGTGAGCCGGAGATTGCGGATTATGCGGCTGCGATTGAAGATGCACTATCCTCGTTGAACCTTGCGCAAATCGATATTTATGGCACGCTTTCTGGCGTGCGTGTCGCACTCGACCTCGCAGCGCGCGCCAAGGTGAATGTACGGAAATTGGTGCTGGATGGCATCGGTCTTCCGAAGCCGGAACAGCTACCCGAGTTGCTTGAACATTACGCGCCAACACTTACGCCTGATATCAACGGCACGCATTTGCAAACAACATTTTTGCTCTGTCGCGATCAATATTTGTTTTACCCGTGGCATGCGCGCGATGCTGAACATCGCCGTCCCACCGGCCTGCCACCGGCTCTAGCGCTGCATGCAAAAACAATGGAAGCGCTGAAGTCAGGCGCGGGGTTTCGCCCGCTCATCCGCGCGGCGTTTCGCTACGATGTGGCAGCCGCACTCTCATTGCTGAAACTGCCCGCACTCATTAGCACTGATGGCTCAATTGTTCGCGCTGACTTACCCGTGATTGAATTCCCGCCCACGGAGCCACTCACCTGTGCCGCAGATTTGTTGGATAAACGCGCCGCGAGAATGTTGGAATTTCTGGCAGAGTAAGGGGATCGACAATCGACTACACTAATTGTTTGTTTCTGCCGCGAACCCAATGAAACCCGCTGTCCAATTCCGCCTGCGCATCACCAAAGAAAATGACATCGCCATCGGCCCCGGCAAAGTCGCATTGCTGGAAGCAATCGTCGATACCGGCTCCATCACCGCCGCCGCCAAAGCACTCGGCATGTCATATCGCCGCGCGTGGCTGTTGATCGATTCGATGAATCAAATGTTTAAATTGCCGGTGGTGGACGCGGCCATCGGGGGCAAGCATGGCGGTGGTACCAACGTCACATCCACTGGGCTCAAGGTGATTGAATGTTATCGGCGGATTGAGCAAGATGCGCTGAAAGCGGGTGCGCGAGACATCAAAAAGCTGACCAGTTTGTTGCGCGATTGACATTCTCGTGAGCGACGCGAATATAGACTTTCCAAATTTGGTTATAGAAGAAGCACTCGTGCGCGGCTTGGTCTACGCACAGTTTCCGCACTGGTCGCACCTCCCCATTCGGCCGGTAGCTGCAGGCGGATGGAACAACAAAACTTTTCATTTGGGCGATCACATGCTGGTGCGACTGCCGAGCGCAGCGGGCTATGCCGCGCAAGTGGAAAAAGAGCAACGGTGGTTACCCGTTCTCGCGCCACTACTGCCGCTTCCCATTCCCACGCCTTTGGCGATTGGCACGCCTGCGAACGGCTATCCGTGGAAGTGGTCGATTTACGGATGGATAGATGGCGAGGTTGCTCTGCCAGAGCGGATCATTGATCAGTGCGATTTCGCAACTGGTCTCGCGCAGTTTCTCGTCGCACTGCAAGGTATCGACACAGTTAACGGACCTGCGTTTGGCCTCCACAACTTCTATCGCGGCGGCCCACTACTGACCTATGACGTCCAGACCCGGCAGGCGATAGCGATGTTGAAAGATAAAGTCGATGTTGATGCTACAACCGAGATTTGGAATGCGGCACTTAACGCTACTTGGCATGGCAAACCGGTGTGGGTTCACGGCGACGTTAGTCTCGGCAACTTGCTTGTACGAGAGGGCAGATTAAGCGCGGTGATTGATTTCGGCATACTCGGGGTGGGTGACCCCGCCTGCGATTTGGCGATTGCGTGGACGCTATTCCAAGGGGATAGCCGAGAGGCGTTCCGCGCAACGCGCAACGCTTAAGCTCGACTCCAAAACATGGGCTCGCGGTCGCGGCTGGACGTTGTGGAAAGCGTTAATTCTTGCCGCGGGGTTAACAAATTCAAACGCAATTGAAGCGGCGAACCCTTGGCGCATCATTGATGAAGTCATTGCCGATCATAATCGAGGTGTTTGAGCGCACGAGCAGCTAGCTAAATTCCTCATACACCGTTATATTCCTGCATATATATCGACTATCGGGGCAGTTGTGCAACTACAGTTCATTATTCTGCTATTCGCGCTGTTATTTTTGTCATTGTGCTCACCGCCAGTGCATGGCGCAGATGTGCCCAATATCGCCGCCGCATCCGATCTTCAATTCGCGCTTCAGGAAGTCGCGAACGATTTCACCAAACAAACGGGCAGGGCGGTAAAACTGAGTTTTGGCTCGTCTGGAAACTATCGACGGCAGATTGCTGAAGGTGCGCCGTTTGAACTTTTTTTGTCGGCGGATGAAGCTTATGTTTTTGCTTTGGCAAAGGAAGGTAAGACGCGCGATGAAGGCGCGCTTTACGCATTGGGCCGCATTGTTTTATTTGTGCCGAAGTCGTCCTCAGTGAAGGCTGATACCGCGCTGAAAGATCTTTCGGCGGCGCTTGCCGATGGTCGTCTAAAAAAATTCGCCATCGCCAATCCTGAGCACGCGCCATATGGTCGCGCCGCGCGCGAAGCGCTAACGCACGCCGGACTGTGGCAAACAATTGAGCCTAAGCTGGTGCTGGGTGAAAACGTTTCTCAGGCCGCCCAATTCGCGACTTCCGGCAGCGCGCAGGGTGGCATCATTGCCTATGCGCAGGCGGTCGCGCCAGCCATGGCGGCATTGGGCGAATATGCATTAATCCCTGCGGGATGGCACCAGCCTTTGCGGCAACGCATGGTGCTGATGCGCAAGACAGGCGACACCGCGAACTCGTTTTATCGCTACTTGCAATCACCACCCGCGCGCGAGGTTTTCAAGCGCTATGGGTTTCGTTTACCGGGCGAAAGTTAAGCGCTGTGGATTGGACAGCTCTCACACTTTCTCTTAAATTAGCGCTGGTCACAACAGCAGTGCTATTGCCCGTCGGCATTTTGCTCGCACGATTTTTTGCCTGGAAGCAATTCAAGGCAAAGAGTTTGCTGGAAGCCTTGTGCGCCTTGCCGCTGGTGCTGCCGCCAACCGTATTGGGCTATTACCTGCTGGTGTCGATGGGCGGGAATTCGGTAATGGGCAAGTTTTTCGAATCTATATTCGGGCACTCGCTGGTATTCAGTTTTTCCGGTTTGTTGATCGCCTCGATCATTTTTAATTTGCCGTTTGCGATTCAACCGATGCAGCGGAGCTTTGAATCAATCGAGCCGGATGTTCGCCATGCGGCGGCGTGTTGTGGCATGTCGCCGTGGAGAGTATTTTGGGCAATCGAATTACCACTCGCGTGGCCAGGAATTGTCTCGGCGATGGTGATGACGTTTGCTCACACCGTGGGCGAATTTGGCGTGGTGCTGATGGTC
>JANMQR010000332.1:0-5971 GCA_031370625.1 Burkholderiales bacterium
TTAGGAAATTAACATGGCAACAGGTACCGTAAAGTGGTTTAACGACGCAAAAGGTTTTGGCTTCATCACACCGGATGACAAAGGCGAAGATTTGTTTGTACATTTCTCAGCTATTCAGTCGAGCGGTTTCAAGACACTTCAAGAAAACCAAAAAGTTTCTTTTGAAGTGACGACTGGCCCAAAGGGCAAGCAAGCGACTAACATTCAGTCGATCTAAGCTTTCAGTCCAGCAATAAAGAAGTTCAAGAAAAACCCCGGCTTGCCGGGGTTTTTTGTTGGGCGCTTGCCTTGCGATAACGTGAATGAATTTATTCGATCAGATGTTATTGGAAACCGAACTCGCGCTACCATCTACTCTTAATCGAATCGAAAGCGTATATGTACATCGGCCTCACCGACATGTTCAAAATTGGCATTGGGCCGTCCAGCTCGCACACGGTCGGGCCCATGCGCGCGGCACGGCGTTTTTTGCTTGAATGCGCAGTACCGCTTGAGAATATCAAGCGCGTGAAAGTTGAATTGTTCGGCTCGCTCGCGCACACCGGTCGCGGCCACGGCACGGATCGCGCGATTCTGCTGGGGCTGATGGGCGAGGTGCCAGATTTTGTCGACACACGCGCGGCTGATGGCGTGATGAATACGATTCGCGACAGTGGTGCCATCAAGCTTTTGCATAACCACAGCATTGCATTTGTTCTGGCGAGGGACATGATTTTTAACTTCGTCGATATGCTGCCGGTGCATTCGAATGGCATGCGCTACACCGCGTTTGATGCGAATGGAAATCCGCTGGCAGCCCGCGATCTTTATTCAATTGGTGGCGGCTTTGTTGTTGATGAGGATGAGGCATTCGTTGGCAGCGCGCGCGGCGAAGAAGTTACCGTGCCGTATCCATTTCTGACCATGCAAGAATTGCTGGAGCAGGGCGTCACGCATAAGTTGCCGTTCCATGATTTGCTGATGAAGAACGAAGAAGTGATGCACGGCCGCGCCGTCATCGACGAATTTATTTCGCGTGTAACCACGACGATGAATAATTGCATCGATGAAGGTCTGCAAACTGAAGGCATGTTGCCGGGTGGGTTGAAAGTGGCGCGCCGGGCCGCTGCGATTGCAAAAAAGCTTCGCGAACGCGGTGCAGCCGAAACACAAAACGCGATGAATTGGGTCAGCACTTATGCCATCGCGGTTAATGAAGAAAACGCGGCGGGTAATCGCGTGGTCACTGCACCGACCAATGGCGCGGCGGGCGTGGTGCCTGCGGTGCTGCGTTACTACTTGGATTTTTGCGCGGGTGATGAAGCAGGTGTGACGCGTTACATGTTGGTTGCGGCCGCGATTGGCGCGCTATGCAAGCGTAACGCCTCCATATCGGGCGCAGAAGTTGGCTGCCAGGGTGAGGTGGGCTCGGCGGCTGCGATGGCTGCAGGGGGCCTTGCGTCAGCTCTGGGCGCTACGAATGGGCAGATTGAGAACGCTGCCGAGGTCGCGCTCGAACATCATCTCGGCATGACTTGCGATCCGATTGGTGGACTGGTGCAAATTCCGTGCATAGAACGCAACGCGATGGGTGCGGTGAAAGCGATCAACGCTTGTTCACTCGCGATGCTGGGGGACGGCGAACATATGGTGAGTCTGGATCAAGCCATTGAAACCATGCGCCGCACCGGTGCGGACATGCAAACGAAGTACAAAGAAACCTCGCTCGGTGGATTGGCGTTTACGATCCCGGTGCGGCAGGTGGAATGCTAAATTTCTGCGAGTGACGTTGGCTCAAGGCCCAACACTGGCGGGGGTTTTAAAGGCAATGCCATGAAACGGCAATGTGGATGCGGGTCTTGAAGCAATGTGCCCCGAGATGCCCACCCCGCTTGGGGTTTACGGCGTTGGCTAATTCAAAATATGTTTGGCACCTTTGTCGATCTTTAGCGTCTCAGTACGCGCACCTTCGCGGAACCAATTTCAGGACTGATAAAATCACACAATGGCACTGCTCACATACCCCAATTCTCCCTATCTACTCAATCAACCGTTTCTTCCCGCAGGTGATCAGCCGCAGGCGATTGCGAAATTAGTCGATGGCATTAATGATGGCCTGGCGTTTCAAACGCTGCTCGGTGTAACGGGTTCGGGCAAAACATTCACGATGGCGAATGTGATTGCGCAGCTCGGGCGGCCGGCGCTCATCATGGCACCGAATAAAACCTTGGCGGCGCAACTGTATTCGGAGATGAAAGAATTTTTCCCGCAAAACGCGGTGGAATATTTTGTTTCGTACTACGATTATTACCAACCCGAAGCCTATGTGCCGTCGCGCGATTTGTTTATTGAAAAAGATTCGTCGATCAATGAACACATCGAACAAATGCGTTTGTCTGCCACCAAATCGTTGCTGGAGCGGCAAGATTCAATCATCGTCGCGACCGTGTCATGCATTTATGGTGTCGGTGATCCGACCGATTACTACGCGATGCGCATGATGGTGCGCCCGAAAGACAAAGTGCAGCAGCAGGACATGATTCGTCAATTGATCGCAATGCAATATGCGCGATCTGAGCTTGATTTCCGTCGCGGCACGTTCCGCGTGCGCGGGGATTCGCTGGATGTTTTTCCGGCAGAAAATGCGGACGTGGCGCTGCGCATTTCCATGTTCGACGATGAGGTTGAATCGCTCACGTTGTTTGATCCACTCACCGGCCACACGGTGCAAAAAGTGCCGAGCTACACGGTCTATGCGAAGAGCCAATATGTGAGCACCAGGGCAACCACGTTGGATGCGATTGAAGGTATTAAAGCTGAGCTTCGCGAGCGTATTGAGTTTTACAACGCCGAAGGCAAATTGCTCGAGGCGCAACGCATTCAACAGCGCACTACGTTTGATCTGGAAATGCTGAATGAAATCGGATTTTGCAAAGGCATCGAGAATTATTCGCGACATTTAAGCGGTCGTCCACCCGGCTCACCACCGCCGACGTTGATTGACTACTTGCCGAAAAATTCGCTGATGATCATGGACGAAAGTCACGTTACCGTGCCGCAAGTGGGCGGCATGTACAAAGGCGACCGCGCACGAAAGGAAAACTTGGTCGGCTATGGTTTTCGGCTGCCGTCAGCGATGGATAATCGTCCGCTGCGCTTTGATGAATTTGAGCTAATCATGCGGCAGACTGTGTTTGTGTCGGCCACGCCCGCTGACTACGAAGCCAAACACGCCGCGCAAATTGTCGAGCAAGTGGTGCGGCCTACGGGCCTGGTTGACCCGCTGATTTTTGTGCGTCCTGCTTCCACGCAAGTCGATGACGTGCTGTCCGAAATTAACAAGCGCGTGGCGGTGAATGAGCGTGTGTTGGTCACAACCTTGACCAAACGTATGTCAGAAGATTTGACTGATTATTTGTCTGAGCACGGCATTAAAGTGCGCTACTTGCACTCGGATATTGATACCGTGGAGCGCGTCGAAATTATTCGTGATTTACGCAGTGGTTTGTTTGATGTATTGGTTGGCATTAATTTGCTGCGCGAAGGATTGGACATTCCTGAAGTTTCATTGGTCGCGATTCTCGATGCGGACAAGGAAGGTTTTTTGCGCGGTGCTCGTTCGCTCATTCAAACGATTGGTCGCGCTGCGCGAAATTTGAACGGCACGGCGATTTTGTATGGCGACAAAGAAACCGACTCGATGAAATTTGCGATTTCAGAAACAAATCGCCGCCGTGCCAAACAGATTCAACACAATCTGGATAATGGCATTGTGCCCAAATCGGTGACCAAGAAAATCAAGGATATTATTGATGGCGCGTATAACGTTGAGGAAAAACGCGCCACGCAAAGTGGTGAACGCAAAGCTGCGCAAGACCGGAAAAAATATGACGTGCTCAGCGAAAAACAAATGGAATCAGCGGTCAAGCGTGTGGAGCGCGAGATGATGGAAGCCGCGCGCAATCTTGAGTTTGAAAAAGCGGGCAAGCTGCGTGATGAGCTGCGCATGTTGCGCAACCGCATGCTGCTGGGCGGACCCGACGCGCCACTCGAAGCCTGACCCCCAAGAAAAATTCGTGATGACAAAAGCCGTTCGAATATTGTTTGTTTGCATGGGCAACATCTGCCGCTCGCCAACCGCGGAAGGTGTTTTCCGCAAAATGATTGTCGGCACGCCGCTTGAAGATAAAGTCGAAATTGATTCCGCCGCTACGCATGATTATCAAATTGGCGCTGCACCAGATGTGCGCGCCACGCACCATGCGGCCCGTCGCGGCATTGATCTGACGTCAATTCGTGCCCGCCAAGTCACGACGAGCGATTTTCGCCATTTCGACTATGTGCTGGCCATGGATGAGAATAATCTCGAACACCTGAAAGCAATGAGCCCCACGCGACACGCGCACAAGGCTGAACTGTTCCTGAACTACAGCCCCACACGCGGGCAGGTCGGGAACAAGATGGAAGTACCCGATCCTTACATGGGGAAAGACGAAGACTTTGAGCTTGCGTTAAATCTCATTGAGCATGGCTGCGCCGGGCTGCTAAAACACTTACTAAACGACTTTGCTAATCCGGCAATCGGCGATAAACCATGAGCGCGGAATTCCTGTCGCTCGCCGCTTATGTAAAAATTTTCGTGGCGATGATTGTGATCGTCAATCCACTTGGCATTGTCCCTGTTTTCGTCGCCATGACGCCGCATCAAAGCCGTAATGAGCGCATGAAGACCGCGCGAGTTGCTGCCATTACGGTGGCGATAGTTTTGCTGGTGTCGGCTATTTTGGGCGAGCGCGTGCTTGACGTTTTTGGCATCAGCATCGCAAGTTTTAAGGTCGGTGGTGCGATTTTGGTCATGACCACGGCGCTGGCAATGATGCAGGCCATGCCCTCACCGGATAAGCAAACGCCTGAAGAAGCGGAAGAGGCGGTTGATAAAGCGAGTATCGCGGTGGTGCCGCTCGCGATCCCGCTACTCGCGGGGCCAGGCGCGATGTCGACCATCATTATTTATGCGAGCGAGAAAAAAACCTTGTGGCATATTCTGGCCGTTTGCGGTGTCGCCATAGGCGTCGCGCTGGTAACGTGGATCGCGCTGCGTATTGCTTCTCAGGTCGGTCAGCGCATGAGCAAAACCACCGTGAACATCGCGACCCGGATTATGGGATTGTTGCTCGCAGCGCTGGCCGTTGAAATTTTTGCGGGTGGTATTGTCGAGCTTATTCCTGCATTGGGGAAGCCTGATGTTTTCAAGTATCAATAATGTATTTAAAGTACTACCAGCCACCTGTTTTTAGCCACGTTTCGATTTGATCAAATCGGTCAGTCCCCCAAAACGCTTCGCCGTCCACCAAGATATAGGGCGAGCCGAATACTCCCAGCGCAAGTGAAGCGTCAACTTCTTTCTTCAAACGATCTTTAACCACGGGATCGGCCAGTGCCGCACTAAGCTCAGCGCGGTCCACTTTGTGTTGCGAGGCGATTTGTACCACAACTTCTGGTGACGTGATATCGCGGCCCTCAACAAAGTAAGTTTGTAACAGCGAAATCGCAACTGCTTTGGCGGCTGCTGGATCGCGATCATTGAGCCAATAAAATGCACGCGCGGCGTTTTGGGTGCCGATGGGGAAGGGCGTCGGCATGCCGAACGGAATACCCATAAATGCTGCAGTTCGCCGCAAATCGCGTTTTGCATAGTCGCCTTTAAGCGGCTGACCGATCAGCGGGGCATTGCCACTGGCTTTGAAAGCAGGCCCCAGCAGAATGGGTCGCCATGCAACGTCGCGCTCGTATTTCGCGGCCAGCGCATCGATGCGCATGGCCGCCAGATAGCCGTAAGGGGAGGAAAAATCAAAATAGAAATCGATATTTTTTTTTGCAATGGACATTATTCGTTCCTCCAGATTGGCTCATAGTTTGTGCTTCGAAACGACTACAAGCAAGCGGTGAGAGCAGGCGAAAAAAAGCCGTTCGCAATATATTGCGAACGGCT
>JANMQR010000265.1:0-59938 GCA_031370625.1 Burkholderiales bacterium
GGTTTGGCATCTTCTTCTGCTGCTACGGCACGTGGAATGGTAATCGCAGCAACGGCCGGATCATCACCACGTTTTACCACAGCGGTCACGCCCGCGGGCATGACCAAATTCGAAATATGGATAGAGTGGCCGGATGCCAGATCTTTCAAATCAACCTCAATAAACTTGGGCAGATCTTTTGGCAAACAGGTGATGTTAATTTCGTTGATGATGTGCGAGACGTTTCCGCTGGAGACTTTTACGCCCGGGCAAATATCTGCGTTGATAAAATGCAACGGCACTTTCATCTGGATTTTCTTGTCGGCGGCAACGCGCTGAAAATCAACGTGTTGAACGAGATTTTTGAACGCGTGCATTTGCACATCGCGCAACAAAACTTTTTCCGCTTTGCCGTCAAGTTCCATGTCGAGAATCGAGGCGTGGAATGCTTCCTGACGCAACTTATGGAAGATTTCGTTGTGATCAAGTTCGATCACGGTGGCGTCTTTACCGCCGCCATAAACGATGCCGGGGACTTTCTCTGCGCGACGTAGGCGGCGGCTCGCTCCGGTGCCCTGTAGTTTGCGCGTTTCTGCTTTAAATTGCGTTTTCATGTTGACTCCAAATTTGCACAGCGTAATTATTGCGCTGCACGGTTGAGGACAAATCGCGACCAATTTGCCCGGTAAAACGAAATTATTTAACTAAAAATAACTTCGGTAAAAAATTTTAATCTGTAAACAACGAACTTACAGATCCACCCTCAGCGATCCGGCGAATCGTTTCTGCCATCAGCTCCGCCGTACCAATCTGGCGAATCTTTTTGCATTCCATTGCTTCCGGTTTTAACGGAATCGTATCCGTCACCACCAGCTCATCAATTTCCGAATTTTCAATCCGCTCAATCGCGGGGCCTGACAACACGGGGTGCGTACAGTACGCCACCACCCGCTTCGCACCGCGCTCTTTTAGCGCTTTTGCCGCCTCAGTTAGCGTGCCGGCGGTGTCAACAATGTCATCCATGATCAGGCAAGTATGACCAGCCACATCACCGATGATGTTCATCACCATGGATACATTCGCTCTAGGCCGACGTTTATCAATAATCGCCAACTCCGCATCCAGCTGTTTCGCAATCGCACGGGCGCGAACCACACCGCCCACGTCCGGCGAAACCACAATCAAATCCGGGTAATCATGCTTCCAAACATCGCCCAACAAAATCGGTGTCGCGTAAATATTATCGACGGGAATATCAAAAAAACCTTGAATCTGATCCGCATGCAAATCCATCGTCAGCACGCGATCCACACCGGCGCCGGTCAACATATTCGCCACCACTTTGGCCGAAATCGCAACACGCGCTGAGCGTGGGCGGCGATCTTGCCGGGCGTAACCAAAATAGGGAATGGCGGCGGTAATTCGCGCGGCACTGGAGCGCTTTAGCGCATCCGCCATCACCATAATTTCCATCAGGTTATCGTTGGTCGGGGCGCAGGTGGATTGCAAAATGATCGCGTCTTTGCCGCGTACATTCTCCATAATCTCAACCATTACTTCGCCATCGCTAAATTTCGCGACTTTGACGCGACCTAACTGCGTACCCAACAGCTTGGCCACTTCACGCGCCAGTTTCGGGTTCGCACTTCCAGCGAAAACACTTAAATTATCAAAAGCCATTTTTTATTGCCAATGTGAGCCGCATTCTCACAGTTGGAATGCGGGCTGCTACAAAAAATGACGCCGACCGAACGATAAGTCAGAGGGCGTCATTCCACTTTATTTGGCTGGGGAGGTAGGGATCGAACCTACGAATGCCGGAATCAAAATCCGGTGCCTTACCACTTGGCGACTCCCCAAAAATCGGTTACTGCGGTACTTCCAGACCCAGTTCCAAACTCAGCGGGTGGCAATCCAGCCCGCGAGCGACAAATCCATTGTATTCCGGCGCGAGTGCTGCAAAAGCATCGCGGGCATCAGCCTCACGCGCAAAGGCCGCGAATACGCATGCCCCCGAACCCGTCATGCGCGCGCCAAAAATCGATTTTTGGCTTGCCGCATTGAGCGCATTAAAATAATGTGCCACTGCCGGAAATGCTTTCGACACAACTGCCTGTAAATCGTTTTTGCAATTCACAAGATCAACCGCTGAAAAGTCCGCTATTTTGAGGGGGATCGTGTCTCTTGTCAATTCTGGTGAGCGAAAAACCTGCTCGGTGGCCACCGCGACAGGCGGTGTCAATACTACGTACCACAAAGGCGGAATTGCAATAGCGGTGAGCTTTTCACCTACCCCCTCGGCAAACGCTGCGCGGCCAAATACAAAAAATGGCACGTCCGCGCCCAGCGATAGCCCGATGGTTTGCACTTGTTCACGCGCCAGTCGCGTATTCCATAAGCTGTTAAGCGCCATCAGGGTCGTGGCGGCGTCCGAACTACCGCCCCCCAGCCCGCCGCCTATTGGCGTGCGTTTGTCGAGCCAGATATCGCAGCCGAGCGTGGTTTGTGATTCGCGCTGCAATAGCTTCGCCGCGCGCACCACGAGATCATTTTCTTCGGTGACGCCATCGTGCTTGGTCATGCGACGAATCACGCCGTCATCACGCACACTAAAACGCAAGGTGTCGCCGAAATCAATTAGCGTGAACGCAGATTGCAGTAAATGATAGCCGTCTGCACGTCGACCAATCACATGCAAAAAAAGATTCAGCTTGGCGGGTGCGGGCCAGGTTATTAAATTTTCAGCAATTTCATGCGGGGTCACAGCGCCTTCCACTCATCGACCACAAACCGTACACGGGTCGCCCCCTTTGTTGCGGTCAAACGGCTAACGAAACGATAGCGATAGCCGGAAACATCGGTCGCGGTTGCGGACTCAAATTTTTCCGCTGTCACGCGCCACACCGTGCCGTCCGCCGAGGCAAAATCAAACGGGACATTTTCAGTCAGGCCATCGCCCTGCACCCAGCGCGCGACCTCATCTGTTTCCAACGCGACACCCAGTAAGGCTTGCGTCAGCTCAGCAATAGATTCTGCTGCAGTCGTCTCGCTGCCCTGAATCATGGTGGTGCGGCCACCTTTAAAGCGGGAAACTTCCGCCAATTGGGAACCGAATGGCGAAAAAAATTTTAGTCGCTCTTCGTTTTGACTTCGCTCCCAGACAATTTTCGCGCTATCGAGGCGATCATCAATGCGCACGCTAATCCGGCCTGATAAAGAAAAATGCGCAGCCACTTTTGGTGTGGTGACGGTTGCTGTTGGGCGCGTGGTTTCGTTCGGCAACGTCGCGCATCCAGACAATGCCGCTGCACACGCAAGAAACGCCATTACCCAACCGCGATACGCAGCGTGTAGTGCAGGCCTCGCAAAAATCACTTTTTATACTTCTGAACAACCGCGATCAGCGATTCATTCTCCGGGCTTTCGGTGAGTGCGGTACGCCACAATTCTTGCGCCTCATCGCGCGCGCCCGAGGCCCATAACACTTGCCCCAAGTGGGCGGCAATTTCCGGATCGCGCCGCGTTTTGTACGCTTTCTTCAACGTTGCGAGCGCTTCCGTATTCTTGCCCATGCGAAACTGCACCCAGCCTAAACTGTCCTGAATAAACGCATCATCAGGCGATAATTTCAGCGCTTTTTGAATCAGCTCATACGCTTCAGGCAATTTGATATTGCGATCCGCCAACGTATAGCCGAGCGCGTTGTACGCATGTGCGTAGTCGGGTTTCAGTACGATCACGCGGCGCAGGTCGGCCTCCAAGACATCGTACTTGTCGAGCTTCTCGGCGATCATCGCGCGGTCATACAAAATATCTGCGCTGTCCGGGCTTTTTTCAATCGCGCCGGAAAGCAAATTGAATGCTTCTTTAAACGCTTTCGCCTCGCGCAGCAATTGCGCTTCGGCCTGAATCAGCTGGATGCGCGTACCGGTTGCATCTTCATCAGCGCCTTGAGCGTCGCGCGCCGCCTGCAAAAATTTGCGGCCCGAATCAATGCCTTCGCGCTTGGCCAGCAATCCCGCAATTTTCAATTTCGCGCTGACAAAATAATCGCTATCCACCACTTGTCCAAAGTAGGCAATCGCGCCGTTAATATCTTTGCGCGCTTCGGCCACCAAACCTAAATTGAACAACACTGGGTTAGGATCACGCGGCTTCATGGCCAGCGTGCGTTGAAATTGTTTTTCGGCTTCCGGAAAATCTTCAATCTGTTGTGAAAGCAGGGCGATCGAATAGGGCGTTTCAGGGTCGGTTGTGTTGCCGACATCTGCCAGCCGGAACTCTTCCCGCGCCTGTAGATAAGATTTCTGTGCAACCAATAATCGCGCGTAGGCTAAACGGGCTTCGGTCGCATTTGGGTTCGCCTTCAAAAATTCCTGCATGTAGCTAATCGCCGACTCAGGCGAGGTCTCGCGCAAAATCTGCGCTTTCAACACCGCCGCTTCGGCCCAGCCTGATTTCAAACGTTCAGCGTCATTGATCGCCACCAGCGCTGCTTTTGTATCGCCCGCCACAAATGCGCTTTGCGCAATCGCGAAATGCGATTCGGGCACATTCGGATATGGCTTCGCGAGGTCGCGCACGATAGCGGCGACCTTGGCGCGATCAACCGTCGGCGTCCCTTTCGTTGTGGCTGCGCCCCCAGCCGGACCGGGCGCTGCACCCACACCGGCAAGCCCGGAACTGCTTGCGCGCGATAGCATCGCGGGCAATTGCAGAAATAACGTTGGTGCCTTGCCGGGCTCGGCCAGCATGCGCGTGAATGTCTTGGTAGCCGTATCTAAATTGCCTTGATTGGCAGCGATCACGCTGAGCGCCTGGCGCGCCAGCGGTGATTCGGGTTCGAGTTCCGCCCAGAGGGTCGCGGATTCCAGCGCCTGATCAAACTGCCGCGATTGGAACGCCAACTCCACCGCGCGCCGCGCGACGCGTGGGTCGCGGGTGCGCTTGGCGAGATCAAATAGTCCACTAAACGCCACCGCGCTATTACCGCGCTGGCCAGCAATTTCCGACATCAAATACTGAAACAAATATTCGCCACTGGCGCGACCTTCAGCGCCTTGCGGCCGTCGCATCGGCGATGACTTGCCCGCGCTATTTACTGACGCCTTCTCGACAATCGTCGGTTCAATTCGTGGCGTTGGCGCATTTTGGAGGGCGGGTGGCGTTGGCGTTGGCGTTTGTGTTTGCGCAGTTCCAGGCACCGATACGCCAATGGCAAATAGCGACAACAACAGCAATGGGATTTGTTTCATGTCAAAACCGTGAAGAAAGTGAAGAAGCGAGTGAACAAGCGACCATTTGCTCTATGATAAACCTCAACTAGGCGGTCGTCATGTGGACAGCATGAGCATAATGACGTAGGACTGTCGATATTGAAATTGATTCAGTGAGTTTCCGTATTGTCGCATTGCGTATCGCCTTGTGTGTCGCCTCGTGTATCGCCTTGTGTGCCGCCTTGTGCATTTACATCGGCACTTGGGTATAACCGCTAAGTTATATTGAGATGCTGTTGAATGCCACACTTCAATCCACCAATGCAGAGAAATAATCCGTGATAAATCCTGTTCATATGCGTCTTTGTATTTGCCGATTAAGTCCACTATTCGCTGCACTTTGTGTCGCCATGCCCGCCATCGCGCAGCAACTGTCACCCATTGTGGTCACTGGCACCCGGATCGGCACCGATCCGCAGAATATTCCGATGGCCATTGACACTGTGGATCAAGACGCGTTGCGCGACCAAACGTTGCAGGTCAATCTTTCCGAATCGTTACAAAGAGTGACCGGATTCAATGTGCAAAATCGCGGCAACTACGCGCAGGATCTACAGATTTCATCACGCGGTTTCGGTGGTCGCGCCAGTTTTGGTGTGCGCGGAATTCGCCTGTTCACCGACGGCATTCCCGCGTCACAACCGGATGGGCAGGGACAAGTGTCGCATTTCGCGTTGAGTAGTGCTGCGCGCGTGGAGTTTTTGCGCGGCCCGTTTTCGGCGCTGTATGGCAACGCTTCCGGCGGTGTTATTCAAATCTTCACTGAAGCGCCCGCGAAAACACCCACCGGCAGCGTCTCACTGGCCGTTGGCCCGGATCACACGTGGCGTTTCGGCACGCGCGCGAGCGGCCTCACCCAGAGCGGGCTTGGCATTGTTGCAGAAGCGTCCGAATTTCATACCGATGGCATCAGAGCGCACAGCAGCGCGACCAAAACACTCGGCCAGGTGAAGTTGACGAAAGCGCTCGGCGATACAAAATTGACGGTAGCAGCGAACAGCGTGAACATCAAAGCTGAGGATGCGTTGGGGCTTTCTCGCGCCGAGTTTGACGCAAACCCCGACCAAACCACGGCCGCTGCGATACTTTTCAACACCCGCAAAACGACCCGTCAAGACCAAGCGGGCTTGCGCATTGAGCATGCGTTTTCTTCACAGCATTTAATTGAAGCGGTCGTCTACGCGGGTTCTCGCGACGTCGCGCAATGGCAAAGCATTCCGGTTGCCACGCAAACCCCAGCAACCCAACCCGGCGGCGTGATCGCGTTTTCGCGCAGTTACGCGGGCGTTGATGCGCGCTATGTACACAAGGCAGATTGGGGCTCAGCGATTGTTGGTGCCACAGTGGATTCGCTCGACGAAGCGCGTCGTGGATATGAAAACTTTATCGGCACCGGCCCCGCAGCAGTACTCGGTGTGATCGGCAATCTGCGTCGCGATGAGCAGAACAATGTGCGGAATGAAGACGTTTATGCGCAAACTGAAATAAGAATTTTGTCGAATTTCTTTTTGAACGCCGGCGTGCGACATAGCAAAGTCAAATTCGTGAGCGACGATCATTTCATCACCGCCCGCAATCCAGACGACAGTGGCCGCGCGAGCTACTCCAAAACCACGCCGACAATAGGAGCCAGCTATAAAGTGACCGACGGTTTCAACATTTACGCAAGCGCCGGACGCGGTATTGAAACGCCGACATTCAACGAATTGAGCTATCGCGCGAGCGGGCAAACCGGATTGAATTTTGACTTAAAGCCCGCGCAGAGCACCAGCGTGGAAGTAGGCGCGAAGTATCGCAATGGTATCTGGCGTGCGAATCTGGCGGCATTTGATACGACGACGCGCGATGAGATCGTCACGCTCACTAATTCTGGCGGTCGCGCCACTTTTCAAAACGCGGGAAGCACATCGCGACGCGGTGCCGAAGTTTCAATCGCTGCATCCATTGCTGCACCGCAATCCGCGCAAATTGATTTGCTGCTGGCCCTCACTGCGCTAAATGCAAAATACGACGACGCGTTTAAAACCTGCACCACCGTGCCGTGCGTAGCACCCACAACCGTGGTGGCGGCCGGCAATAAATTACCCGGTGTTCCGGCCAACTCTGCCTACGCCGAAGCGAAATGGGCGCATCCGACCGGATTCAGTGCGGCCATCGAAGCAAAACATCAAAGCAAAATTTATGTGAATGATTTAAACACCGATGCAGCATCGGCTTACACCATCACCAATGTGCGCGCAGGCTACGCATTTCAACTGGGTGCCGCGCGCATTGCAGCGGGAATTCGCGTCGATAATGTGGCTGATAAACGTTACGCGGGCACCGTAATTGTGAACGAAGGCAACGGCCGCTATTTCGAGCCTGCCCCCGGCAGAACATGGCTTGCCACAATGAATGTCACGCTGCCTTTCTAAATCTTATTTTTCGTCAGACAAACGCTAGCCCTGCCGAGCATCTTCAGGCACTTATGCTCGGAAACGCCCGCTAATAAAGGCGTTTACTCGTTTCGCGCTGAACATAAGCCGCTTGTTGCAAATTAGATACAAATAGTAAAACGCACTATTACCCGCGACAAAATCGGCATATCCTCAAACCTTCTACGCGATTGGGACTGAGTGGCCGGTGTTTGAGCGACCCCTCCCCTCGCAGGGTTCGCACTTGAAGGTTGTTTCGCAGCATAGGTTTAGCTCCACTTTTTCTTGCAGTGATCGATACATAACATTCCATAAGGGGTTCGCTGATGAGTACGAAAATGAAAGAGGTTCCGTTTGCCGTTATTCAATCGCTGAGTTTTGGCGCTGCTCTGATTGGCCTGGCGGCGGGCGCTGGCATGAATGCAATGGCGCAAACACCACCAACACAGAAACTCGAAAAAATTGAAGTCACGGGCTCAAACATTAAGCGCATTGAAGGTGAATCGGCGTTGCCGGTCACTGTGATCAAGCGCGCGGATATTGAGCGAACCGGCGTCACCACTGCGGCACAATTACTGGATCGCTTGCAGGCCAACAGCGGTGCCACGGTTAACCTCTCGCAAGGCGTGGGCGATGCAGGCAAGCCCGGCTACACCGGCGCATCGTTACGCGGATTGGGGCCTAACAACACGCTGGTGTTGTTGAACGGTCGACGCATCGCCAACTATGCGTTTGATGGCGCTTCGGTGGATGTGAATTCAATCCCGCTGGCCGCGATTGACCGGGTGGAAATTCTGCGCGACGGCGCGTCAGCAATTTACGGCACGGACGCGATTGGTGGCGTGATTAACTTTATTTTGCGCAACGATTTTCGCGGTGTTGAAGGCTCGGTGTACGCGACCAAAACAGATCGCGGTGGCGGCGACACGACCAAGTATTCGCTTACCGGCGGTTACGGCGATTTGAACACGCAACGTTTCAACATTCTAGTTTCGCTCGATAAAGAGGAGAACGATCCGATCAAGGCGTCTTCGCGGCCTTTTGCCGCCACCGCGATCCGCCCCGATTTGGGCGTGCAGCAAACCAGCGGCAATTCAATCCCTGCCAATATTCGTACGCTCGGCGGCGCCAATCCACTCGCGGCCACAGGCTGTGCGCCGAGCGTGGGCTCGTATTATTTGAATCGCGGTGGCGATCGATCTGACGTGCAGTGTCGTTATGATTTCACCTCAGTCTTGGACATTTATCCGCCGGTGGATCGCCAAAGCGCCGTAGGACGCGCGACCTTTCAGGCAATGAATGAATTGGCCGTTTTTGGCGAATACATTTACGTTAAAAATAAATCGACGTTCGCGTCATCAGAAACGCCCGTTAACGATTTCCTCGGCAATGGACCATTCCTATATCCAGCGGGCGGACGGTACTATCCTGCGCCGTTTCGTTTACCGAATGGCACGCTGGTTACCCCGACCGGTGACTTATCGATTGCATGGCGGGCCAAAGATGCGGGCAGGCGCACCGATGAAGCGATCTCAACCGCGACGCGCTATGTGCTTGGCGTAAAAGGCACGGTAGCTGCGTGGGACTATGAAGCGGGCTACAACAAAAGCGAAAGTAAAGTCGCCGATACCTACATCGACGGCTGGCTATCCGAAGAGCGTTTACGGCGTGAAATCGCGACCGGCGCAATTAACGTTTTTGGCATTACCGGTCAGGATGCAGCAGGATTGGCCGCACTTCAACGCGCGAAAATTCTGGAAGATGTACGCCGCTCGAAAGGTACGGTTGAATCATTTGATGCGAAAGCGTCAAGTGAGCTGACGCGCTGGGCGGCGGGGCCACTCAATCTCGCGTTGGGTGTTGAAACCCGCAAAGAAAAATTTGACGATAACCCCCTGCCGGTTTTATCCGGCGGCGACGTGCAAGGTGGCGGTGGCAATCTGCCGGTCACCCGCGCGGATCGCCGCGTCTCGGCGGTGTTCGGCGAATTGAGTATTCCGATCATTAAAGATCTTGAGATGCAGTTAGCAATCCGCAGTGATCGCTACAGCGATTTCGGCAGCAGCACCAATCCAAAAATATCAATTCGCTGGAATCCGACCAAAGACTTGTTGTTGCGTTCGTCGTACAACACCGGTTTCCGCGCGCCATCGCTCCCCGATTTATTTCAACCGCGCTATTTCAGCAACACCGCAGCACCGCACAACGATCCGATTCGCTGCCCCACCGGCGCAGGCATCGGCGCGTATGTGGATGAGGGTTTGGAATGCGATGCGCAGTTTCAGAATCAGCTCGGCGGCGTGAGCACATTGAAGCCCGAAAAATCGCGCCAAGCCTCGTTTGGTTTTGTCTTTGAACCGGGTAAAGACTTAACGTTGAGTTCTGATTTTTTCTGGATAGAGCGCAAAAATTCGCTGCAGTCATTGAGCGATACCACGGTGTTCGATTTTTACGCCGCAATTGATCCCATAAACGCGCAAGGCCGCTTCGTGCGCAATGTGCGCGCCGCCAACGGTAGCTGCGTGGGTGATGATCCTGCAAACCCAACACCAGCAAACGTGGTGTGCTCGATCAACTATGTGGTTCAGGTGCAGGAAAACGTCGGCACCTACACCTTGCGCGGCCTTGATTTGTCGGCCGCGTACTCGCTTGGTATGGGCGGTTGGGGCAAAACCAAAATCAGCCTCGATGGCACCTACATCTCAAAATATTCCTACCAGTTTGCCAAGGGCGGCCCGGTCACCAATAACGCCGGACTTTTCACGGCCGATAACGGTGCGGTCGCACGCTGGCGCCATGTGCTGGCGTTCAACTGGAACATGGGTCCATGGGGAGCCACGCTGAATCAAAACTTCGTGCTCGGCTACAAAGACGCAGGTGGTGAGCGCCGCGTCGGTAGCACCGAAACCTACGACGCCCAGGCAACATGGTCGGGCATCAAAGGTCTGCAATTGGTGCTCGGTGTGCGCAACATCATGGATCGCGATCCATCTCAGTCGGCGCAAGGACAAACGTTCCAGGTCGGCTACGATCCACGCTACGGCGATCCATTCGGCCGATTGTTTTACGGCAAGATCGCGTACTCGTTTAAATAGATTAAAAATTTTTATGCGATGCATAAAGGGCCACATTGCTTGTGGCCCTTTTTGTTTGTACTCGCCACCTCCAAGGCGTTAATCAAACACTAGTATCGGCGCGCATTTCAGAGCATAAATACCTGTAAAGGCCTGCCAGTGCTTGCGCTACGAATGCAAGACGGTCGACCACATGATGTAGCTCAATTATCAAAATAATAATTTTTTCGTAATATTGCTACAATTTTCCATTGCGCCGCCCCATGGTCGACACGCATGGTTTAGAATTTGGTGCGCCGCACAAAAATTTAAATCTTTTTAACGAGCTGATCTGGGGATCGACGTGAACGCAAATTTAGGCACAACCTCAACTACGTCATTAGCCACCCCCACCATCGTCGATCCACTGCGCGAAGAAACACGTTTCCTCGGCCGCCTGCTGGGTGGTGTGATTCGCGATACGCAGGGCGAGGAAACATTCGCCACGATTGAAGCAGTGCGTCAGGCGGCGATCGATTTTCGGCGCGCCGTTGACGCCGTCTCAGCAACCGCCGCGCGCGCCAAGCTCGATGATTTATTGAATCCGCTATCGGTGGATGAAACGCTATCCATCGTGCGTGCATTCAGTTATTTTTTACTGTTCGCCAATCTGGCGGAAGATCGCGCACTCGCCTTGCAGGCGGCGTCAAATCAAACAGATCGCAGCCAAAGTATCGCGGCGGCTCTTGGAGTCGCACTCAATGCGGGTGCCACGCCGGAACGTCTTGCCCACTGGCTCACGCACGCGAAGGTCGCCCCGGTTTTGACCGCGCATCCGACTGAAGTAAAGCGGCGCGTGATTCTGGATACAGAACGCGCGATGAGTGAATTGCTGGCAGCGCGCGCAACAGAAATTGATGCGCATGAATTAGCCGATATCGAGTCACGTTTACAAGGCCGCGTTTTGCAGCTTTGGCAAACGGCGATGCTGCGCTTGACGCGGCTGCGCGTGGTTGATGAAATTGATAATGCGCTGGTGTTTTATCGGCGCACGTTTTTGAGCGTGGTGCCTGCACTCAATCGCAAACTTAGTCGGCTACTTGGCAGCACAAGCGCCAGCAATGTGCTGGAAATGGGCTCCTGGATTGGCGGAGATCGCGATGGCAATCCATTCGTGACCGCTGATGTTTTGAACGCGGCGCTGGCAAAACAAAGCGTGGTGGCATTCGAATACTATTTAAACGCCGTGCATTCGTTGGGCGCTGAGCTTTCCATGTCGAAGCGGCTCACACAGACGAGCGGTGCGTTGAAAGCGCTGGCTGCGCACGCCGCCGATCCCTCGCCCTATCGCGATGACGAGCCGTATCGTCAAGCCTTGGTCGGTGTTTACGCGCGGCTTTATGCGACGGCAAAAGCGCTCGCCAATTTTGAATCGCCACGCAGGCCTGAGGCTGATTTAGCCCCCTATGCGAGCGTGGATGAATTCGTAGCTGACTTGAATGTGATCGAAACATCGTTACGCGATAACGGCACCGGTTTGTTGGCTAATGGCGCACTCGCCGATTTACAGGCAAGTGTGGCGGGCTTTGGCTTTCATTTGGCCGTGCTTGATTTGCGCCAAAACAGCGATGTGCATGAAACAGTGGTGGCCGAGCTGTTAAAAACGGCGGGCACACATGCGGATTACTTGGCACTTGATGAGAATGCGCGCGTTGAATTGCTCACGCGCGAGCTGGAACATGCGCGCCCGCTGGCGACTTCATTCATCACTTATAGCGAGCAAACTCAATCTGAATTGGCGATTGTTCGCGCTTGCGCTCATGCGCATAAATTATTTGGCGCAAAGGTGATTCAGCAATACGTGATTTCAAAAGCGCAATCATTTAGCGACATGTTGGAAGTGGCACTGCTGCTAAAAGAAGTTGGCTTGTATCGTCCGCCAATTGGCGATAATGAAATGCCAACGCTTAGCGTGCGCATCGTCCCGTTATTTGAAACCATTGATGATTTGCGGCGCGCGGATCAGATCATGACTACCGCCTATCGTCACAGCATTTATCGCGCCGCGTTGCGCGGTCAGGGCGACTTGCAAGAGATCATGCTCGGCTATTCGGATAGCAATAAAGATGGCGGTTTCGTCACCGCGAATTGGGAACTGTATTGTGCGCAGCAACGATTAGCTGCCTTGCATCGCGTGCATGGCCTCGCGATGCGCCTTTTTCATGGACGCGGCGGCAGCGTGGGACGTGGCGGTGGGCCGAGCTTTGCCGCGATTTTGGCACAGCCGGATGGCACGCTGGATCAAGGCTTTCGATTAACCGAACAAGGCGAAATCATCGCCGCAAAATATGCCGATCCCGAGTTGGGATCGCAAAATCTTGAAGGCTTGGTCGCGGCCGCACTTCACAAAGCTTTCGCGGTGCCGGTGGTGAAAGCAACGGATGTGGCCTTTAACGCAGTGATGGATTCGCTCTCGCAATTAGCGCTCGCCGGCTATCAAAAACTGGTTTACGGCACGCCTGGATTTGTGGACTATTTTCGGGCGGCCACACCGATTGCAGAAATTGCGGAACTCAATATCGGCAGCCGCCCAGCATCGCGCAAAGCATCGAATCGCATCGAGGATTTACGCGCGATTCCCTGGGTGTTTAGCTGGAGCCAATGTCGTCTTGCGATTCCGGGCTGGTATGGATTTGGTTATGCAGTGAATGAATATTTAAATCACGCCGAGAAAGCCAAGCGTATCGAAAACCTGAAAGCGATGGCGCGCGACTGGCCGTTTTTTGCGGCACTGTTATCGAACATGGAAATGGTGCTGACCAAAACCGATTTATCGATTGCGTCTCGCTATGCAGAATTAGTGATTGATGAAAAATTGCGCACCAAAATATTCGGTGAAATCACCGCGGAATATCAACGCACACTTGACGCGATACGACTCATCACCGGCGACGAAACATTACTCGCCGATTCACCCGCACTCGCGCAATCGATCAAACGCCGCATGCCGTATCTCGATCCGCTGAACCATCATCAAATCACTCTCCTTCGCCGCTTCCGCGCTGGCGATACGGCGGAACGCACCAAGCGTGCGATTCACTTGACGATTAACGGGTTGGCGGCGGGGTTGCGGAATTCAGGATAAAAGTTACTCAAGCTGCACGCGCGGAAATAAAATTTTCATCATCAATATTATTGGGCGCAACCAGCCAACGCGCGGCGAACTCATCTGCCGATAACGGGTGACCAAACAAGTAGCCCTGTGCATCGTGGCAACCCTGAGTGCGCAGATACGTCGCTTCGGCGTCGGTCTCAACGCCTTCCGCCACCACATGCGCGCCAATCGCGCGGCCCAGTTGCGCGATGACGCCGCAGATGGCCTCCACATTAGGGTTGCGGCCAATGTCATTGACGAATGAGCGATCAATTTTTAGCGTATCGATTTGAAAGCTGCGCAGATACGATAGCGATGAATAGCCGGTGCCAAAATCATCAATTGCAGTGTGCATACCGAGCGCGCGGATGGCGCTTAAGGTTGCCGCTGTTTGCGTGACATTTTTCATCGCGGCTGTTTCCGTAATTTCAATTTCAATATCGCGAGGCGAGATACAAGCAGTGTCGATGGCGAGACGCAAATCATCCGCCAAGCGTGGCGATTCGAAGGTGCGTGCGGCCAAGTTTATCGCTACGCGCGGCAGCACAAAACCTTGGTCACGCCATGCTCGCATCTGCGCACAAGCGGCCGCAAACACATAACGATCCAGCGCCTCAATCTGCCCGGTCGCCTCCGCCAGCGGTACAAATTCGGCAGGACTCAACACGCCGCGCGTTGGATGCTGCCAGCGCACCAGCGCTTCCATGCCAGTTAATCGCGTCGTTGATTGCAACGACACCTTGGGCTGAAACCAAACGACCAATTCCTGATCGATCAACGCGCGCGCCAGCTCGCGTGTAATGCGTTGTCGCGCACTGGCTTCATCAGCGCTCGTCTGATCAAAAAATTGATACCGCGTCACAGGATCTGCGCGCACACGATTCAGGGCAAATTCCGCCTGACTTAAAAGCAGTGTGGGACTAATCGCAACTGAGGCAGATTCGACGATGCCAATACGCATTTCACACAGTGGCGCGTGGACTGACCCCGCGCGCAAGATGTGTTCCGCGATACTCGCGCTGTCACGCGATGCTTGGGAGTTGATGGAGGCAAGTGCCCGCGCGGGCGCGATATTGATGTGTCGCACCACCACGATTGACTGAGGCCCCAATTGCGCGACAAATGCGTACTTCTCTTCCAGCCATTCCCATTGCTGATCTACTTTTGCGGGTAGGTGGGTGGCCAAAAGACAATCTTCGCTACGCTCGTTGAGTACCGAAAGCTGGATTAAAAATAGCGCGGTCGATGTTTGTTGCGATGGCGGGTTGTGGCCGGCCGCGTTTTCAAGAGACTCTATGTTTTCAAGAAACTCCACCAAGGCAACGCGATTAGGCAGACCCGTTATCGCGTCATGACGCGCCAGAAAATATTCGCGCTCTTCGGCCTGCTCAGCTTCACGCTGCATGCTTTCCGACACACGTGAAAGCAATCGATTATGTGCCTCGACCAGGTCACCCAGCTCATCGCGTTTTCGCCGGGACACTTCCGGCAGAATCGATTTCACTGCATCTTTCGGTGTCTCTCCGGCAGCGATGGCAGATTCGCGCAGTTGCAGGATCGGTCTGAGCAATGCGCGATACAGCACGATCATCGTGCCGCCGGTAACAACGAAAACAATTACCAAAATCAATCCGCCGATGCGCAATAAATAATGGCGCAATTCCTGACCCAGATAGCTCGTGTCCACAAACGCGGTGACCATCAAATCGCCGCGACCTGGGCTTCGCCATGAGATTGATAGCATGTCGGCTGGGAGCGATGTTACGGAGGGGCTGGCCATCGTCGGCATTGTCGTCGTTGAAGGCGCAGCATTTTGCGGAATGTGGCCCGCGCGCGCCAGCTCTTTGCCGCTGACTCCGGTAACCACCAAGCCAGCAAGGTGGCCATCCAGCTTGCCATCACCCACCAGGGTGGCCAGATCACGCGCCAGCGGACCGCCACCTGATAGACCCTGCCCCAGCATCAGCGCCGCATCCACCCTCGATTGTGTACGCGCGGCGAGACGCTCAATCTCCACCTGCTTAAAACGCTGCGCTGATGGAATCAGCAACACACTTTCGACAATAAAAATCAACGCAAATACGGCGAACGTGATCCGCCAGCACAGGCGACACTTCATTAATTGTTCGGGAAACGAAATGGACATTGCAATGGACTGCGCCACGAAGTTAAAGGTCAATCACCGATGGCAAACAGGGTGATCACGAGTGATATACATTTATACGCAAACCATTTTGTTTAGATGTGAATCAGGCGACAAATAACCGTTAATAATTGTAAAGTCTAGTAGCCACGAGCATCTTGACAGCATTTTGGCTCAATCGGCACGCAGATGCTAGAGTTTGCGATTCGATTCAACACCAAAACACAGTCATCCTCACTGCATCACACAAGCCAAGTTGACAGCATTTCCACGAATCCACTATTGTTCGTTCGCGGCTGCATGTCCCAAGTTGGTTCGTTCGTGAATTGAGTTTCAACACGCGCGTCCTCTTCGGGGTTACCCCGAGGCATAGTTTTAAGTTGGCATTTCGTTGCATGATCCTCCTAGCGGCATGCCGCTAACGCAGATCATGCTTCACCAGTCTGGTTGGGGCATGTGGTCGCACTCATTCAAACAATCAAATGACACCCAAAAACGCCGTCGCACTTTGTTTGGCAGATTCATTTTTAGCGGGCTCGCTGGATGTGGAATCGATCCTCGCGCGCGGCCTGCACGCGATTGGCGCGGACAATGCCAAGCAAGCTCCGTGGCTGTCGCGCCTAGTCGGGAAAATTAAACTTCGCTATGGCCGCAGTTTAAAAATCACCTCTCGCGTAGTCCTTGCCCACTGGATTGCGAACAGCGCCAGTTTTAGCGACACGTGGGCAGGGGCAGCGAAATCAGTTTCGATTCGCCATTATTTTTTGGATTCGCCCGAGATGCATCCGCGTCCGGCGGTCTTGAGCAGACATCGCTTGCCCAAACTCGCCACCTGTGGCGATCTGGCGCACTGGCTTGGCGTACCAATCGCGCAGCTTGATTGGTTCACCGGCGCGATTGCAAAATCGCGCCAGCCTGCGGCGGGGCCGCTCGCGCATTATCACTATCAATGGATCATGAAACGCTCCGGCGCGTGCCGATTACTGGAAATCCCGAAATCGCGATTGCGCGAAATGCAGCGGCGAATTCTGCGGCTGATTCTGGATCGTATTCCGGCGCACTCAGCCGCGCATGGCTTCGTGCGCGGGCGCTCATGCGCGACGCATGTGGTGCCGCACATTGGTCAGCGGGTGGTGATGCGGATTGATTTGAAAAACTTTTTTCCGAGCATACCGGCCTCACGTGTTCACGCTTTGTTTGCCACGCTGGGCTATCCCGAGCCGGTGGCGCGCGCACTCACTGGCTTGTGTACTCACCAAATGCCGGGGGCAGCTTTGCGCGCATTTCCGCTGCCCGAAAATGCGCAAAAACTCACTTGAACTGAGCGCAAACAATATCAAATTCCGCACCTGCCACAAGGCGCACCGACCTCGCCTGCGCTCGCAAATTTGTGTGCATATCGTCTCGATGTTCGCCTCGCGGCGGCAGCCACGGCAGCAGGTGCGAGCTATACGCGATACGCCGACGATCTGGTCTTTTCTGGCTCGGAAAATTTCGCGCGTGCAGCACACCGCTTTCATATTTTGGTATGCCGCATCGCGCTGGAAGAAGGCTTCGACGTCAACACCCGCAAAACCCGCGTGATGCCGCAAAACGTTCAGCAAAAAGTGACCGGGATTGTGATGAATCAGCGCCCAAATATTCCGCGCGCGGATTTTGATCAGCTCAAAGCCATGCTAAACAATTGCGTGAAGCATGGCCCGCAATCACAAAATATTGCGCAGCACGCAAATTTCAAAGCGCATCTAAAAGGCAAGATCGCGTATGTGCAGATGTTGAATGCAGAGCGTGCTTATAAACTTCGTTTATTGTTTGATCAAGTTTCGTGGGCTACTTTTTCTCCGGGCCAGGCACCGTAATTTTCCGCACATCCAACCCAATCGCATATGCCACAAAACCATCCTCGCTGCGAACAATGCGCACCTTGTTTGAGGCGCGCCCCATGTCAGCCACGCTTGTCCACGTCGCACCACCATCAATGGTTTGATAGCCGCCCGTGGTGGTGCCGACCCAGCCAATTTTTGCATCGGCAAAACCAACACCGAACTGGCGCACTGCGTGATCGCTCACAAGCGGAATTTCATTCCACGTCGCGCCGCCGTCGGTGGTTTTGGCGACGTAGCGTTGCGAGATGGTTTTATCGGGATTGTAATTTTGAATGGTCACGTAGCCGGTGTCGCGGGTGGGGAATGATGCTTTCCAGGTAAGCTCGAATGGGCGATTGGATTGATATACTTTTTTCCATGTCGCGCCGCCATCCCGCGTGGCGATGATGAGTGCGTTTGATTTCTCGGTATCGGTATCCGATGCACCCATGATGAAGCCGCGATTTTCATCGAAGAATTTCACGTCAAGAACCATCTTGGTATGCGCAGAAACATCCTGCGATTTCCATGTTTTGCCACCATCCATCGAGCGCAATAAAAACGCTGGGCCACCGACGCGACCACCAGCGTGAATCACGGTGCGTGAATCAAGCACGCCTGAATTTATAAATTTGGTATGCAGCACATCAATCGCACACAAACCCTTCACCGTCGGCCCATCAATGGATGACACCGCACGCCACGTGTCGCCACCATCGTCAGTCATGAAAAGCGGCGTGGTGTCGGTGACGCCCGGAAAATAATCGGTGCCAATATTGCCCGCAAAACCAATTTTTTCATTCACAAAACCGACAGTGCGAAAGAACGTGCCCGGTTGCGATAATTTTTCGACCCACGTTTTGCCACCATCGGTCGTTTTATAAATCTTGCCGCCACCATTCACATACCAGCCGAGGTCCGCAGTCAAAAAGAAAATATCGTCCTGCTTACCGCGATAGGCCACGGTGTCTAATTTTTGCCATTTCGTGTCATCGGAAAGCGTGTAGGTTTTAGTGGCTTCGCGCGCGGGCAGCTCGGGTGCCGTCGCGCATGCGCCAATTAATGCACACAGCGAAACTGCAACCAGTGAATTCATGAATATCGTTTTCATCGTTGCCCCATCAGCAAATGAATGTTGTGTAATGGATTCTAACGAGGTTGGTGGTGATGAGAAGTGTGGTGCGACGGAATGGGGGAAATTTGCGATGAATAACGCAATGACGAATTCGTCTTGCTGGCATTATGGGAATTTCAAACCCTAATATCGGCCGGTGTCTTGGGACGATTTTGCTCCAAGATGCACGCTAGTAAAGGATCTTAGAAATTTACTCTCCGTTCAATATGTCATCCCGAGGAGCTTTTACGAGGGATCTGCTTTTGGGTTGCTCTTCATGCGACGAAAAACAGATCCCTCGCAAAAGCGGCTCGGGATGACGGTGCGTGTAGGTCAGGTTGCGCAGCTATCTGACACCGGACGTTAAATTTAAGCATCACCGAAAATTTTTGTCAGGTAGCCGCGCAACCTGACCTACTAGAATTAAAATTACTTTGGGAATGCGGAAAAGCTACATGACCTGATGTGTAAACTTATTATTAAACTTTTGATTCTTGTTTGGAGAAATTTTTCATGATTTTTCGTTTATTGGCGCTATTAGTTTTCACGATGACATCGTGTGCGACCCAAGGCGTATCGGGGAATGGTATACCGCTTGACCAAGTTCCGATGTACGGCGGCTTGGACAGAAGCGCAAACCCAGCACTGAAAGCCGCAGACGAAAAACTCATACAAGATACGGCACAACACTATAGCAGCAGGGAGAAAGCAAGCACATCGTTCACGGACACTGCATTTAATTATTATCGGCAGGGCAATGTGGATTTCGCAATGCGTCGCTTCAACCAAGCATGGCTCATGAACCCCAACAATCCCGAAGTGTATTGGGGTTTCGCTTCGGTTCTTCATGACCAAGGGAAATTTTGTGATGGCCTTAAACTACTTGAAATGGGCCTTTCCAAAGGTTCAATTCAAAAGGGCTACATGCCGGATCACGCAGTGCTTTACGCGGGGTGCGCTCGGCATGGAGAGGGAATTTCGCTTAAACAAAGGTCTGATTTTTTGGAGAAATCAACAGAACTTTTCAAGGCGGCAGAATTGAACTCGGAAGTACCAAAAGAATATTTGTACTTTCAGTGGGCTCGAACGCATTACGCGTTGGGAGAGTACACATCAGCGTGGGAAAAAATAAAAGAGTATCGAAAATATTCAAGCAAACCCATTGATGAAAAATTACTCACCCGGCTGTCCGAGAAGCTTCCAGAACCAAAATAGCGCGTATGGCCGCACACCAAAAAAATGCCCTCCAACTCGGAGGGCATCTTCATTTCTTTAATCGCCTCGTATGAACAAGGCATCCAAATCAATTAAGCCGTAGTGCGACGCGTATTAGCTGCACCTTGCTTCTTGTCGCCCCAGCTACCTTCTTTTTTACCGGCATAGGCGCTGGCAGGTTTATTCCAATTGCCGAGACCGCCTGGTTTGGCAGCGCCTGATTTTGCGTAATCGGGCTTTGCACCGCTTGGTTTGCTGGAGTTCGAGAATGAATTACCTGCGCTCGCACGATCACCAAACGTGGTGCCACGATCACTAAACTTGCCGCCGAATTTACCGGCTGGTTTGGCACCGAATTTCTTTGGGGCGCCAGCTGGTTTGCGATCGAATGCTTTTTGCTTTGGCTCAAGGCCTTCGATCACGGAAACGGGAATCGCTTGCGAAGTGAAACGTTCAATATTACGCACGGTGAAGGTTTCGCGCACATTGGCGAACGAAATGGCGATACCGTTTTTACCTGCGCGACCGGTACGACCAATGCGGTGAACGTAGTCTTCAGCCTGGCGTGGCAGGTCGTAATTGATCACGTGCGAGATACCTTGCACATCGATTCCGCGTGCGGCTACGTCAGTTGCAACCAATACGCGCAGGCCGCCTTTGCGGAGTGCGGCAAGCGTGCGAGTGCGGGCGGCTTGCTTCATGTCGCCATGCAATGCGCCAACCGCAAAACCTTGCGAATGCAAATCGCTGGCCAGATCATCAGCGGCACGTTTGGTGGAAGTAAACACAATCGCTTGCTGCATTGATTCGTCGCGCAACAGATGGTCGAGCAGGCGGTTTTTATGCGCCATATCGTCGGCGAAGTGCAAACGCTGCTCGATGTTTTCGTGTTTGGTTTGCTGGCCGGATACATCAATGCGCACCGGGTTTTTCAGCATGCCGTGTGCGAGGCGCGCGATGTTGTTGTCGATGGTGGCGGAGAACAACAGCGTTTGGCGCTCAGCCGGGGTCTGCGCAACGATGGCTTCGAGGTCGTCCTTGAAACCCATGTCAAGCATACGGTCGGCTTCATCAAGCACCAGCATTTCGAGGCGGGTTAAATCGACACGGCCTGATTGCATTTGATCGAGCAAGCGGCCAGGCGTGGCGACCAGAATATCGGCACCGGCTTTGAGCAAACGGTTTTGTACGGGGTAAGGCATGCCGCCAACAATCGATACGGTTTTGATGCGTTTTAAATTGCGGCCATACGTTTCAGTCGCTTTGGTGACTTGCATCGCGAGTTCACGTGTAGGCGTGAGCACGAGTACGCGCACGCCACGGCCGGCGACTTTTGCGGGTTCGCTCAGCGCTTGTAATGCAGGCAACATAAACGCAGCGGTTTTGCCGCTACCGGTTTGCGATGAAACCAGCAAATCGCGGCCAGCCAGAGCTTCAGGCACGGCTTGCGCTTGCACCGGGGTAGGGGTGGTGTAACCGGTGGCTTCGATGGCGTCGAGGATCGATTTATTAAGACCAAGGGTGTCAAATTTTTGAGTCATGTTCATTTCTTTCGGCAAAACCATTCCGATGGTCGTGCGTGAATTGCACAATGCACGGCACACGAAGGTACAGGGCAAAGCTAAATCGCAAAAAGAGGCGCACCGTCCGCAATCGGAAACGGCATATAACTACACGCTAGGTGAGAATGTCAGCGCGCCAGCATCGGCGCCAACCATTTTGCGATTCAGAGGCGATCCTTACGAGTTTCAGTAGGATCAAATGAACAGCGAGGGCGGGGACGATGAACTTACGCGATGCAGAGACGTCTGAACTTCAAGAACGCTATTGCTGCATCGCACAACGAAGTATAGGGGATTCGGCACCTTAATGCTAGCCCGTTCTTCTCCAATGGTGTAAACACGGTTGAAATTTAGTTGCAGATGAAATCGCCATGTGTTTGATGCGCCTCGATATTTTTCAATTGTTTGCGAATGCGGCATCCACTGCCGATATGACGGTGGCACAATGAAAACATCGTGAAAACATTGTAAAAAAACAAAAATTCAGAAGTTAAGACGATCACCGCGCAGGATCGCTTGCGTTGGAAACTTTAATTTTTGGAATGACGAACATGCGCGCTCTACCGGCTCCACCAGCAAGTCACGTATTCAGGCACGTTTCACCGATTTCTTCATCGATGTGCATTTTTGCATTAACTGTGGTGCTGACGTCGTGCACCACTCCGAAGGTGGCCACGCCTACTGCCGCGCAGGCGACAGCGCGTGCAACCGCTGCGGCTGGAGCCACGCCGACCGCTGTCGCTGATGCGGCCACTGCCATTGTGGCCGCACGTGCAGCCGGCATCGCACCGCCGCCAGCACCAGGCGAGCCGCGCCGATATGACGATGTCATTACCAAAGATGCCAAGACTTCACGTGGCATGTTGCTTTACCACAAGGTAAAAGAGCGCCACTATTTTGAGCTGCCGCAGCGCTTGTTGGGGCGCGATTTATTGTGGTCTGCCGAAATCGCGCAAGCTAGCGCTGGCGCGGGTTTTAACGGGCTTTCGCTAGGCTATAAAGTGGTGCGCTTCGAGCGTGTCGACAATCGAATTTTGATGCGCGGCGTATCGTACATACGGCGCGGTACCAGTGATTTAAAAGCGGCCACTGATGCGGTCGAACTATCACCGATTTTGTTTGCCTTCAATATCGAAGCGGAGGGCAATGAACGCTCAATAGAATTACGGGCTGAGGAGAAAAAAGCGGCCGCTGAAAAAGCCAGAGAACTCTCCAAAGAGAAGGAAAAATCTGATGATAAATTATTAGACAAATCACCAAAGAAAGCGCTTGAAAAAAAGGCAGAAGAAAGAGTTTTAACCGACGGAGTAATATCCGCGACAGCGTTGGCAACACCGATTCCGTCGCTGCTTGCATCAGCTTCAAATGCCACGCCGCCAGTGACACCCTCCGCGCCGCTCGCTCCAGCCGCTGCATCTGCGGTTGAAGGCGAGAACAAAATGGAGGGAATGCGGAAAGCAGCGGATGTGGCCATTAGCAAACTGAACAAGGCTGAATCGGTTGTAGAAAACAAAGACGACGCCAATGCAGCGAAAGACGCCAAACCAAAAGCGCCCAAAGAAAAATGGCCCGTCATTGAAGTAACCCGTCTGCTAATGACGAACTCAAGCGATTTGCTGGATTCGCGGAGTTTGGGTTCTGGCGGTCTTTCGGCGACCGATCCATCGCGCAGCTTGATCAATCAAGTAAAAGTATTTCCGCAAAACGTCGAAGTGCGCTCAACCCTTACGTTTGCGTCGTTCCCGCCTGCGCCAATGCTCATCCCAGGCCAGCCTGCGGTGCCACAGGTGCCACGCAATCCATCGCGCAGCGCGATCATCCACTACAGCCTGGCCGAGCTGCCTGAAACGCCAATGCAAGGTCGCTACGCCGATCCACGCGTGGGTTATTTCACAGAAGGTTTCCAGGAATACGGCGGCCAACGCACCGGTGTGCGTGACCGCGAATTCATTACCCGTTATCGATTGGAAAAACGCGATCCCGCCGCTGCGGTTTCTGAACCGATTAAACCGATAACGTATTACATCGCAGCCGAAGTGCCTGAGAAATGGCGCAAATATTTGAAGCAAGGCGTCGAAGATTGGCAACCCGCATTTGAGAAGGCCGGTTTCAAGCGTGCCATCATTGCCCGCGATGCGCCCAGCAAAGCCGAAGATCCGGATTGGGACGCCGAGGATGCGCGTTATTCCGTGATTCGCTGGGTGGCATTGCCGGTGCAAAACGCGATGGGCCCGCACGTGAACGACCCGCGCTCGGGTGAAGTCATCTCCGCACACGTGGTTTTCTGGCACGACATTTTGAAGCTGATGGAGCAATTGTATTTTGTGCAGGCAGGCACCGCGGACAAGCGCGTAAACACGCTGCCGTTATCTGATGAATTGATTGGCGAGTTGTTACGTTATGTTGCGGCTCACGAAGTAGGACACACGCTCGGCTTGCGCCACAATCATCGCGCCTCAAGCGCCTACAGCGTCAAGCAATTGCGCGATCCTGCGTTCACCAATGCGCACGGGACGGTAGCCTCGATCATGGCGTATGGTCGATTTAATTCGGTGGCACAGCCGAGCGACGGTGTGACCAGCTTCGTGCCAAAGATTGGACCCTATGACGACTTCGCGATTGAATGGGGTTACAAACCGCTGAACGATAATGTTCTCAATCGAAAAACAGCAGAAGCGGAAATCATCGAACTTGATTTGATGGCTGCGAGGCAGATTGACGAGCCCCTGTTGCGATTTGGTGGTGAAGACATGGCGGCCACGTTTGACCCGGAAGTGTTGACAGAAAACATAGGCCGCGAACGTATTGAAGCCACCAAATTATCGATGGCGTCCCTTGAGCGAGCCGCTGCCCGACTCATTCCCGCGACAACCCGCTTGGGCGAGGATTACACCACACTGCAATCCACCTATCGCATGTTGATATCACAACGATTCAACTATCTATCGTCGGTGGTAAAGCAAATTGGCGGTGTACGCGAAAACCGTTTTCTCGGTGGTCGTGGCGGCGATTCGTTTACCCGCACCACACCCAGAGAACAAAAAGCGGCGATCCGTTATTTGCTCGACGATGCGCTCAATACCCCCAAGTGGCTCACCGATCCTGCGGTGCTAAATCGCATCCGCGTGTTTGATGTCGCGGCACCAGTGATCACCACGCAGAATCAGATTCTGACGAGCATGATGTCGCCGCTGCGTTTCCGCTTGCTCGAAGATGCCGAGATGGTCAAGCATGGTAGCGGTATGGAAGCCAATCAGTATCTCGCCACGATTCAAAGCGGTGTATTTCGCGAGCTGAAAAGCAGCAAGCCGGTGGTCGACGTTTATCGTCGCGAATTGCAGCGCGCCTACATCGAACAGCTGAAGGGATTTTCTGGCGAGCTGCAGCGCATCAATAACGCCAACGCCGCGCAGGCATTTATGACCAGCGATATTTCAATTGATTTGCGGCCCGCGGCGATTCAGTCACTCAAAGATTTGAAACGTGATTTGACTAACGCGCGACCCAATGTGTCGGATCAACCCACCCGATTACACATTGCGCAACTGGATCGCGAAATTACGCAAATACTGAAGATCCGTGGTGACTGATTTTGAACAAGCGCGACACTAGGATTTTGGTGTCGCCTTGATTTCAATCGAGGCATACCACGCAGCAAGATTGGCGATGTCGTCATCGCTCAGCGGTTTTGCTAAAACTGCCATCACTTCATTGGCGCGCTTACCACTGCGATAGTTTTTTAATTGCTCAACCAGATAAATCTCCGGCTGCCCGGCAAGGTGCGGCGCATTGGGGATTTGGCTCATGCCGTTGCTGCCGTGGCACACATTGCATTGCGCTTCAGCCTTTGCTTTGCCTTTGCTTGCGGCATTTTCTGCGGCGAAACTTAAAGCGCTGGAGACAAAAAAAACCAACGCAATAACAACAATCGGCAATCGGCTGTTCATGTTGCACCCCTGTATTTCACGGATTGATCATCTTAAAAAATTCGGCGCTCTCAGGTACACAACTACCCGGGAGCGCCGCGATGCAGTTATGAAAATTAACGCTGCGCCGTCTTCGCAGGCGCGTCGCCAACATAGGTGACGCGATACAGCGCCCCGGCGAAATCATCCGATATCAGCATCGATCCGTCCGGCAAATTGGCAACATCCACCGGGCGGCCACGGTATTGATTGGTTTCTGGGTTCAGCCAGCCATCCGCGAATATTTCCGTCTTACCTGCCGACCCGTCAGCCTTCAACGCAGTAAACAAAATCCGCGCGCCAATCGGCGTGGTGCGATTCCACGAGCCATGCTGGGCCGAGAAAATGCCACCTTGGTATTTTGTCGGGAATTTTTTGCCCGTATAAATCGTGAGGCCCAAATCAGCCGCATGCGCCTCGGTTAAAACTTCTGCTGCCGTGATATTGGCGGGCAGTGGGTCTTTGTCATAGCCATGCTCGGTGATGCGCGTTTTCCCCTGAATCCACGGATAGCCATAGAACTGGCCGGGCTTGGTGGCACGATTAATTTCGCCCGCCGGAATATCATCGCCCATGCCATCAGTTTGGTTATCGGTAAACCAGACATCGCCGTTTTTACGATTGATTTCGATACCAACCGAATTGCGAATACCGCGGGCGAATACTTCGCGACCCGAGCCATCGAATGCATTCATCCGCACAATGCCGCCAATGCCAACTTCATCAAACAGTTTCAGCTTTTCACGTGGCTGCACATTGAACGGCTGACCTAACGTGATGTAAAGCTTTTTGTCGTTGCCAATGCGGCAGGTGCGCGCGCCGTGGTTGTACGACTCTTCTTCCACCGGAATCAATTTTCCCTGTGGCACCACTTCAATCACCGCGACATCGGGACCTTCATAGAAGAACTCCGCCGCCGGGAAATTCAGCACGCGATTGTGCTCCGCCACAATCAGGAAGCCATCGGGCGTCCAACATACGCCATTCGGTACCTGAAATTTAAGCGAAGGCGCGAATGCCTTTACTTCATCTGCCGTGCCATCGCTATCGCGATCAGTCACTGCCCACACTGTTGTTTTACGCGTGCCAACGAATAACATGTTCGTCGAAGGTGCGACCGCCATATGACGTGCATCGGGCACCATCGCGTACAACTCGATCTTGAATCCCGGCGGCAAATTCACTTTTTTCAAATTGGCGCGAATCGCGTCCGCGCTTTTTCCCGATTGCGGCACCGGCGGGATATTCAGATCCGTGCCTGACACTTTCATCTGCTTGAGCTTGTCGATGTTCGCTGGTGCAGCCATCGTTTGTGCAAACACGACGTTAGAAAAAGACCCCATCAACAACGTAAATACCGTAAAGAAAGCAACGATTGCAGAACGTAAATTCACACAAATCGTCACAATGACCTCCGGAACTTTTTCGATTTTTATCGCGCCAGGATAGGCACGAGAAAGTATCGTAGACCTAAAAAATATCATTGGCAACATGAATACCTGCTACTTTTTTACAGCTATTTGCGGTAGCCCAAAACCCAGCAAAGGCGCGCCTTTGCAGCCATTTTTGCCCGGTAAGGCGCGCCAGGTTTAGCGATTGATGCGACATTTCGCTTACGTGAAAACTTTGTGCGTTGTACACTGTGCAAAAATTCGCTCGCGCGCCGACATTTGAGCCGAACGTTGTCCCGAGCCGCGACGAAACAATAATTAACCTTCTGCGTTTGTTGGCGATGCTCAGATGTGAATTTCGTCACATCGATTTGCCAGCTTCGTTGGTAACCTGTGATCACAAGCTACCCAAGGTGGCTACAAGAATCATAAAAGTCTCGCGCGCCTGGAAGCTCAGGGTTCAAGCGATTATAAAAGCAATTTTTCTGGTGCACACCGTGAAATCAAAACAAGCATTGTTCAAAAAAATAGCGTTCGCGATGTTGGTATTTGTTGGTTGCACAGCGCCACTCGCAACGATTTTTGCACCTGCGGCGCACGCACAATCGTCCGTGGATGCGTTGGTCAAACAACGCGTAGCAGCCGATTTAATTGACGCCATAACGGCCGACAAAATCGACAAAAAATCGAATTGGATCAAGGAAGATCGGGGCGTTCGTCTGGTCAAAGTATTGATCATCGCGAATTCAAACGACGTTGAATTGACCTCGCTGCGCGCTAGCGTGCTAGCCGCAGGTGGCTCAATTTACTACCGCTATGTTTCGGTAACGGGGCTGTCAGTGATGCTGCCTGCGTCGAAAATTGCGCAAATCGCGCGCCGATCCGATGTCGTGAGCATGTCGGCTAACCGTATGACGAGCAAGACCGATAGCTTTTTGCAAACAGTGACGGGCTCCGGATCGGCCAGTCGCAGCAAAGGCACCACGCTTGATGGACGTGGCGTGGGCATCGCGGTTCTCGATTCCGGCGTGATGGCCGCACACCATAGTTTTGACGGCGGCCGTGGCAGCTTTGGATCGCGCGTCGCAAAAAGCGTGGACTTCACGCAGGTTGGCGATGCAGAAATTTCGGGCGTGCGCGATTGGAAAGCAGGTATTGATGCCAGCATTGCGGTGATGCCGGAAGCATTGCTGCAAATGATTTTTGAAAATAGGATTAACGGCGATTATTCGCTCAATCCCGATGGCTTTGGCCACGGCACTTTCGTCGCCAGCGTGGCGGCAGGCGGGCGCATTTCCGGCTCTTCAATCGATTCAACCGGCGTGGCACCGGGTGCCCATATCATCAGCATAAAAATACTCGCGGACAACGGCATTGGGCAGGTGAGCGATGCGCTGGCAGGCATCGACTGGGCCATCGCCAATCGCTATAAATACAATATACGCGTCCTGAATCTGAGCCTCGCCACGGACTCAACGGAATCCCACATCACTGATCCCCTCTGT
Source organism: Burkholderiales bacterium (assembly GCA_031370625.1). Classification (GTDB taxonomy): domain Bacteria; phylum Pseudomonadota; class Gammaproteobacteria; order Burkholderiales; family Usitatibacteraceae; genus UKL13-2. The sequence continues at coordinate 28,637 of JANMQR010000265.1, forward strand.
AGAGCCGTGCGCAGCGCGGTTGCCTCCGGCATCGTGGTGGTGGTGGCAGCGGGCAACTTCGGCAAAACCGCGAACGGGCAAGAACGTTACGGCAGCATTTCTTCTCCTGGGAGCGAACCCACTGCCATTACCGTCGGCTCTGCCAACACCCACAGCACTTCCAGCCGGCTTGATGAGAGCGTCAACATGTTTAGCTCGCGCGGGCCGACGCGCGGCATGCTCGTGAATAGCCAAGGCGCGCGCGTTGCCGACAATGTCTTAAAGCCTGATCTGGTGGCACCGGGCAACAAACTTGTCGGCTCGCTTTCCACCGATTTCACTGGGTCCAAAATAAACGATTTGGTGAAATCAAATCCAGGCTTGCGCCACAGCAGCAGATCAAAGTTTGCGGGTAACGACACGATGACCCTAAGCGGCACATCAGTGGCCGCACCAGTGGTTGCCGGCACGGTTGCACTGATGCTGCAAGCGAACCCAAGCCTCACGCCACCGATGGTCAAAGCGATTCTTCAATACAGTGCGCAACCCATCGCCAACGCCAACCTGCTCCAGCAAGGCGCAGGCCTGCTCAATACGCAAGGCGCGGTAGATCTTGCGAGCGCCATGAGAAAAGACATTGCCCAGCCGTTTGAGAAAACCCGCCTCAGAATTGGCGACACGCTGATTCCTGCCGGTGTGGCATTTCCGGCCCCTGAAACGAAACTGAATGGCCGGACAATCGCCTGGAGCCGGATCGTTTTTGCAGGTGGCTCGCACGTGCTGACTGGCGAAGACTTGTTCCGCAAATTGCAAGGCTTCCATGACCAGCAGATTTCATGGGTTCGCACTCGTGTCACGCGCGCACAACCCATCTTCAACCCCTACACGGGCACACTACTGGGCTATCGCGAAAGCGGTGCCTCGCCGATCATGCTTGTTACCAATGGCGTGAAGTCGCTCACCGCCGCACTTGGCAGTACATCCTACAATTCAAAATCCGGCGCGTTTACGCCGACGACAGTGGCACTGGTCAGAGCCGTAAACGGTGCAGGCGTTGTGTTGGCCGAAGGCATCGTGGTCGCGGAAGGATTGGTATTAGCCGAGGGTGTAGTGCTAGCCGAGGGCATTGTTGTGGCTGAAGGAATTGTCATCGCGGAGGGAATTATTCTCGCCGAGGGTATTGTGATGGCGGAAGGAATTGTCATCAACGAATCCGGGCAAACCGTGACCAGCGCGACCAGCGATTGGAGCTTATGGGGTGAGCCGTGAATTGGGCTTGCTGTCAAAACAGCGCGTGCTATTTAAAAATGATTGCGCACGCAACTGCCGAAACCTTACCCAACGGCATTCGTCCGTTCAAAAACGAACACCTAGACCGACTGGCGCGCCATGCATGACTATAATCGGCGCGCAAAAATATACTGGTTCCTGGTCGCGGGAATAGGCTACGCGCTGCTCGCTCACGCCGCGTTTGTGGTGGCGTCCCTTGATCATGCGGCACTGCTGCAAATCTTGATCGGCGCAGGCCTGACCGCATTCGTAAGCTTTTTTCCGGTGCATATTCCACGCGCCAAAATTGCGGTGGTGGGCGGTGAAATATTTATTTTTCTGACGCTGCTCCTGTTTGGCGTGGAAGCCGCGGTACTGGTCGCGGCCGTGGACGGCCTGGTTGGGGCCAAACGCAGCTCGAAACGCTGGACCAGCTGGTTTGGCACACCCGCCATGGCCACCATCACGATGACCATTACCGGCACGCTATTTGTGTTGCTCAAAGCGGCGCTGCAGTTTTACGGTTTGCTCAATGCAGCCTCGCTCTTGCTGGCGCTCACGCTTTTTTCCGTACTATATTATTTCGGCAGTTTTGTCCTGCCCTCGACGCTCATCGCATTGAAGCGCAATGAACCGATCTCGCCCGTCCTGTGGCTCAAAAATTTGAGCTGGATTGCTGTTGCCTACATCTCAAGTGCGGCGATTGCGGCGCTGCTTCATGAGGTTGCGCTGAAGTATGGCGTGGTGGTGCTGGTGGCCGCGATCCCGATCATCGTCATGTTTCTCATGTCCGCGCATTTTATTTTTGACCGATCAAAAGCTGTCGAGGAAAGCCAGGCCAAACTTCTGGAGATGGCCAAGCGTGAATCCATGATCGCGATCGAGCACGCCGTCGAGCTCAAGATCAGCGAGGAACGTTTCCACAGCGCCTTTACCAATGCTGCCATTGGCATGACGCTGGTTGACCAAAGCGGCAACATCTTGCAGGTCAATCAGGCTGCGTGTCGGCTATTTGGCTACGAGGAACGTGAACTCGTCGGAACCGCATTACGCGGCCTACTCCCAGCGGAAGATGTGACGCTACTACTCAAAGACATCGCCGCACTGCACGATGGCGGCAAGAGTCCGGCGCAGCGAGAACTCCATTGCTTCAACAAAGCCGGTGATCGTTTGAGCGTGGCTTTCAATGTTTCCTATTTTCAGAAGGCAGCCAGCTATCCGGCCGACGTCATTGTGCAGATTCAAGATATCAGCGACCGCAAAAAAATCGAAGAATCGCTGCTGCATATTGCGTACCACGATGCGCTCACCGGGCTACCAAACCGCGTTTACTTTCGCGCACAGCTGGCCAAGGCAATCGCGCGTTTAAAGCGCAATCCCGCTGCACAATTCGCGGTGATGTTTCTGGATTTTGATCGGTTCAAATCGGTTAACGACAGCTTGGGCCACAGCGCAGGAGACCAGTTGCTGATCGCATTTTCAAAACGTATTCAAGCCGCACTGCGACCCGCCGACATGGTTGCGCGATTGGGTGGTGATGAATTTGCGGTGCTGGTGGAAGATATGCAATCAAGCACCAGCGCGCTCGATCTTGCCAAGCGGCTACAGGAAATGTTTAAAGAGCCGTTTCGCACCAACGATACCGACATCACCTCCAGCGCAAGTATTGGCATTTGCTATAGCGCTGCACGCCATGAAACGCCTGATGAAGTCATTCGCGACGCAGACCTGGCGATGTACAAAGCCAAAGCATCCGGCAAGGCTCAACACGCCGTGTTTGATTTGAGCCTGCATGATCGCGCCACCGCCGATCTGCTACTGGAGAACGAATTGCGCCGCGCCATCGCGGTCGGCGAGCTGCGCCTGCACTACCAGCCGCAGCATCGATTTGGTGATCGCAGCCTTTATGGTTATGAGGCGCTGGTTCGCTGGGCGCACCCGAAACGCGGCTTGCTCTACCCCGCCACGTTTTTAGGTGTTGCGCAAGAAACGGGCTTGATTTTTCCGATTGGCCGGTGGGTTATTACCGAAGCGTGTGCACAGATGAAGCGCTGGCGCGATAAGAATCAAAATCGGGATCAAAATCGGGATCGAGAGCATGGCAACGCGCAGACATTGCGGATGAGCGTGAATATCTCCAGCCACGAATTTAACCAGCCGAATTTTGTGCCGTTTGTTATTGATACCTTGGGCGAAGCCGAGCTGCCTGCCGAATGCTTGACTATTGAATTGACCGAAAGCGCGTTGATGGATGGGGCCAAAGGCGGCGTTGCCGCACTCAACGCGTTGCGCGCAGCCGGTGTAAAAATCAGCATCGATGATTTCGGCACCGGTTATTCATCGCTCAGCTATTTGGCGACGCTGCCGATTGACTCACTTAAAATCGACCAGTCGTTTATCAATCAGATGACGGAAACACCCGAATCGAAGGAAATCGTTCGCGCCATCACCACGCTGGGACGTGCGCTCGGTAAATCCGTCTTTGCGGAAGGGGTGGAAACCGAGGCGCAATGGCGCACGTTGGTTGAGCTTGGTTGCGATTATGGCCAGGGCAATTTGTGCTCGCCCGCGATCAGCGCCGACGAAATCGCACAACGGATTTCGGGCAGCCGCCTGATTCGCGTCGCAACTTAGGGGCTTGTTGAAATTCGTCGCGAGCGCAGATCAGGCAAGGCGCAAAGGGGCGAAAAACCGGCGTGTATGGGGTGTACACGAAGATTTTGAGCCGCGTTGCAACGCTGCATGGCCAAGTGCAGCAGAATTTCAACAAGCCCTTAGAACACTTGCCTAGAGCGCTGCAATCATGCGCGCGGGACCCCCATCGGCAATGAATTCCGCGAACGCTGATTTGCTCAAGCGTACCTGCACCACGCGCGTCGGTTTATTTTGCAGCGGCGCAAGATTGGTCGCAAATTTATCTTCAAATCGTAGGCGATATCTCTCCCAGTGCTCGTCAGGTTTGCCGGTGGATGCGTGGATTGGCAGCAGGTCGCGGCAGACGGCCACCTTCAGGCCTTGCAAGTAAGCGCGGAACGAGAAATCGAGATCGTAAAGATGAAAGCCATCAAATGTTTCTGCGTCAAAGCCAATCGCCGCAACGGCCGCGCGCGTGGCCGCCATGAAGCAGCCATCTAACGCCTGAATATTGCCAATCGCAATATCACCGCGACCGCACGCCTTCACCAACACGCGCCCTTCCTGCTCATCAGGATAGGCAAATAACGCAAACGCGTGAGGGTCCCCTGCACTCACCCATGCGCCGTTAGTAAGCAAAGTCGTTCCGGCCACGCCGATCACGTCAAATTTTTCTAAATGCAATTCCAAACGGCTCGGCAGCTCGGCATCAACAAATTCGATATCGTCATGACTGAACACGATCAGAGCACCGGATGACTGCTGAAAGCCGCGGTTGTAGCCTTCGCAGAGCGACTTGGCATCGGTAATCATGATGATTTCAAATGCGCGACCCGCAAACAATTTTTCAAAATGTGCATGCGCCGCCGCGGCGCGATGCGGCTGATGGCTACAGATAATGATCGAAAAATCAACCGGCGCGCCCATCAAGCTGCTAGCTGCTGATCGGACGATGTTTGGCAATGTGTTGCATTGCCTGGAGCAAATCGACAAGCGGCACGGTATCTGGCGCATCCGCAGCACGTTTCAAACTCGAGGCGAAATCAGCCAGCTTCAAAAAAACGGCATCGTCGCGCGAACAAAATAAAAATTGCCGATAGGTCTCATCGTCGCCAACATCATTGGCGAGCATGTGATCGCGATAAAAATTATCCATCGCCGCAATCGGCGCACGCAGCTCCTCGCAGGCCTCGCTGGCGAAATGCGCCTTCATCATCTCGCACCACAAGGTTAAATTTCCATGCCCGAAATGCACGGACTTCATGCCGAGCTGGTCGAGTTGCCGTTCTGTTTGCGTCAGATCGGGCAGGCCATTTTCCGCGTGCTCAACGAGCCATCGGTAGGGCGTCCGGAACAAGCCATCCCAAAACGCAGACGCCTCGTTCTCCGCGCTGGTGACGGCCGCACTCGCAAACGGCGCACCCAGCACGGTGGCCACGCGCGACACGCGACTGATGTGGTGCAAAAAATCGGTGCGGCGTGCTGGCTCAATATGCTCGAATACGTCCAGCGCGATGACAATATCAAATGCAGCATCGGCCATATCCAGATTGGTCGCGTCGCCGATCAGCACATCACGGGTGCCCTGCATTTCCGGCGGAATTTCACGATCAAGGTAAGTGATTTTGTCGTGAGGTAATAACTTGCCGAGTATCCGATGCGTATTTGCGCCGACTTCCAGAATCGAAAAAATTTCTCCGGGATTTCGTAAATGTTCAATCGCGCGCGCGGCAATACCGTAACGTTGAAACTGATCAAACGTCGCTTGAATGCCCGTTGGCGGCTGCAACATTTTTTCGAGCAGTTCGTCGCCAGCCACAAAATTTTTGATGCTTTCAAGCGATGCGCTTACCGGCTCGGCAGCATGGCGCGTTGCGCGTTGCGCAATCTCGGTCAGATGTTGAGGAGAAAGCAAGCCGCCAAACCCGCAGCGCAACGCGAACGATGCAACATACTCACCCCAATTGTGCCGCGTCGGTACGAATGGATTCGGCACCACGCCAGCGTTAAACAATTTTTGAATGTGCTCCTGAAGCATCGCGCCGGTTTCTGCCGTCGCGTTGGAACCCATTTCGGAAATTGTGTTGCTGCCATGCACGCGATAGTCATAAAGCTTTTCGGGCACATAAATAGGCTCAGACAAAAGCGTCGCGCGCAACGCGAATTCCTGATCGTGCACGTAACGCAAATCTGAAAACCCGCCCATCGTCCGGAAGAACGCTGTGCGCATAAAAAAATTGCCGGTCGAAATCGCCACGTTGTGGCGAAGAAGCGCAAAGCCAATCGTTGGCGCAGTGTGTACGCTCGCGGCAATGGTTTTCAGTTTGCCAGCAAGTGAGTCTTCGCCCGCATTCACGATCAATTCTCCGCGATCATCAATGACCTCAACCTCTGCAAAGCCCCACTCCGCGCCGATCGCAGCGACATTCGCCACCATTTTTTCAATGCGCTGCGGATGAAAGCGATCATCTGAATTCAAAATGTTGATGTACTCGCCTGTCGCCAGCGCAATCGCTTCATTGATCGTGGAATGCGCGCCGCGATTTTCACGCGCGATGAATTGATGCGGAAACGGGCACGCTTTTAGTTTCTCGCGGATGCGCTGAACTGAATCGTCGCTCGAACCATCATCGATGACGATTAACTCGATGCGCGTCCATGTTTGTCGATAAACCGACTCAAGGCATGCGTCGATGAACCGCGCATGATTGTATGAGGGCACCACTACGGTTACGAGCGGATTTACCGGCTTCACCGCGCGCCGCCGCTGGCTCAACCACGCCAAATACGCAATGCGCTTAACCGTAATTTCACCCGCGTAAACCTGGCTCAACGCCAGCCCAAAATTGCGGGTGATCGCGGGCACCTGCCACTTTGCCAACATACCTGCGGTTGCGAAATAGTGCATTGCCTCGCGCGCACGTCCCTGACGAAAGCACAACACGCCAAGCATGTGCGCGCAATCCACATCGCCCGGCGCAAGCGCAAACGCCTGACGGAACATCGTTTCTGCGCCAACAAAATCACCGGCGTTTCGCTTCGCTAATGCTGCCGATTTTATTTCTTGAATATCCATCACGTTCGTCATCAGTGCCAGTCAACTCTTATGCAGTGTGCATGACAACATTATCGGCGACTATTCCCACCTTATAAATTGTTCTACACGCAAACAGGCGATGTGTGCTCGCGTACGACCGTCCACACAATTCCGTCTCGCCCAAAATCACAAAAATCAAATATTGTAGTAAAGTTACATATTAGTTCCGCGTACGCAGTCCTGCATCATCCCAAATCTTGGCTGATCTACGGCACTAAATGTAGTTAAACTACCATTATTTATTCACCAACAAAAGTAACACTAACGCTCGCATTTTGCTCAAAAGCCATCAAGTTATTCCAATCGATATGTCGTCCGCCTTTCACCACGAAGTGAAAACCGCAGAAAACCAAACCGAGGAGATTAATATGACCCCCGCCCGAAACTGTTTTAATTCAGCCCTGCGCTTTTGTCTGTTGGCGTTCGCGATGCTGCAATTCACCCTCGCGTTTGCCGCTGCACCCGCAACCGTCCGCATTCACTACAACCGCACCGACGGCCAAGCAGCGACGTGGCAGCTTTACACTTGGTATGGCGCATTGAATCCCAGCCCAACATATGTGCCTGCGCAATCGCCAAATGGTAGCGACGCGTTTGGGGTCTATTACGATGTGCCGATCAAAACAACGGACTTCGGCCTCAATTTTATTTTGCATGATGCCAACGGCAATCAGAAAAACTGTAACGATGACCGTTACTTTCCATTTCCAGCAGACATCGCCACCGCGGGTGCAGACATTTGGGCGCTGCAAGATGACTGCACCATTTACACCACGCTGCCCACCATCAAAGTAGGCGATGTGTCGCGCGCCAAGGCGCATTTCGTATCACGCGATACGATTGCGTTTCCGAATGGCTCGGCGAGCAGCACATATGCGCTTCACTACGCGTTGAGCGGCGGCATTACCTCCGAACAAAGCGGTGTGATTGGCGGCGCTTCCATCACACTCACCGTTGACCCGGCAGGATTATCCACTACGACCAAAGCAAAATTTCCGCATCTCGCCAATGCACTCGCGTTAAAAATTTCGGCGGCAGATCAATCGAAAGTGGCGACGATTCTCAAAGGCCAAATAGTGGTCTCGCGAAGCGAAGGTGGCACGTTGAAAGATGCGACCGCGTTGCAAATTCCCGGCGCGCTGGATGATCTGTTTAATTACAAAGGCCAGCTTGGTGCCGTCACCAGCACCTTCATGCAATTTCCTTTCGGTGATGGTTTGGGTGACGACATTGAGCAGTACACAAAGGAATTATTTACCGGTGTAAACGGTTTCAACGCACAACGTTTTCGCCTGTGGGCACCGACCGCGCAAGCCGTCAGCGTGCGCGTGTACGATGACGCCACAGTCGCTACGCCAGCGCGCACAATCCCGATGCAATTCAATGCCGCCAACGGTGTGTGGTATGCGGGTGGCGATGATCGCTGGGTCAATAGCAAATATTATTTGTACGAGGTAAAAGTATTCGTGCGCGGCACCGGCAAAGTCGAAACCAATATCGTCACCGATCCCTATTCGCTCGGCCTTGCCTCAAACAGCAAGCGGAGTTTGATCGTGAATCTCGATAGCCGACCCACCAAGCCGCGCGACTGGAATGATGGCTTTTTTGGAGGCCGCCCGTATCTGCGTGCACCGGAAGACATCGCACTTTATGAATTGCATTTGCGCGATTTCAGCGCGAGCGATGCGACTGTACCTGCGGCAGATCGCGGCAAATATCGCGCGTTCACGTACAAAAATTCCAACGGCATGCGTCACTTAAAAGCGTTGCAGGATGCGGGGCTCACGCACATTCATTTGCTGCCCGTGTCCGATAGTTCTTCGCTTAACGAAGCAGGTTGCGTATCACCAACAGTGCCTGCCGCTGCACCCGACTCGCAATCACAACAAGCTGCGATTGCACCGGTGCGCGATCAAGATTGTTTTAACTGGGGCTACGATCCATTCCACTACGCCGCACCGGAAGGCAGTTACGCGTCAAACGCCACCGGCACCACGCGCATTGTTGAATTCCGCGAGATGGTGAAGTCGATTCACGATGCTGATCTGCGTGTGGTGATGGATGTGGTCTACAACCACACCGCCGATGCAGGCCAAGGGCAAAATTCGGTGCTCGATAAAGTCGTGCCCGGCTACTATCATCGCCTCGATGAGAACGGTTTTATCGCCAATTCCACCTGCTGCGCGAACACCGCGACTGAGCACGCGATGATGGGTAAATTGATGATCGATTCGCTCGTGACTTGGGCGCGCGATTACAAAGTGGATGGTTTCCGTTTTGACTTGATGGCGCATCAGCCGAAAGAAGTGATGCTGAAAGCCAAGCAACGTTTACAGCAGATTGATCCCTCAATTTATCTCTACGGCGAAGGCTGGAATTTTGGTGAGGTCGCGAACAACGCGCGCTTTACGCAAGCATCGCAAGCGAACATGGCCGGCACCGGTATCGGCACATTCTCGGATCGCATGCGCGATGCGGTACGCGGTGGTGGGCCATTCGATGGCGGCGATTCACTCGTGCGTAATCAGGGCTTCATCAACGGCCTCTGGTATGACAACAACGCGACGGCAGGTATCGCAAATGACGGCCAGAAAGATCAGTTGCGCCGCTATGGTGACTGGATTCGTTTAGGCTTGGCAGGCACATTAAAAGACTTCGTATTCACTGATAAAGATGGCGCAACAAAAACCGGCGCACAAATCGATTACAACGGTCAGTCCGCTGGTTATACGAGCGATCCGCAAGAAGTCATTAACTACATTTCCGCACACGATAACCAAACGCTATTCGACAACAATCAATTCAAAGTACCGACCACCGCGTCACTCGCGGATCGTGTGCGCGTGAATAATTTGGGCGTGGCGATTGTGGCGCTGTCGCAAGGCATTCCGTTCTTCCATGCGGGTGATGACATCCTCCGCTCCAAATCATTGGACCGCGACAGCTACAACTCTGGCGACTGGTTTAACAAAATTGATTTCACTTATCAAACCAACAACTGGGGCGTGGGCCTGCCACCCGAATTTACCGGCAACGCAGGCAACTGGAGCGTGATGCAACCGCTGCTGGCAAACCCCGCGCTGAAAGTCGGCTACAACGAAATCACATCCGCCAATGCCTATTTCCGCGACGTACTCGCGATCCGCAAAAGCTCGGCGTTGTTCCGTTTGAATTCGGGCGCGTTGGTAAAAGCCAAGTTGAAATTTCACAGCGTTGGCGTAGACCAAATCCCGGGGCTGGTTGCGATGCAGTTATCTGACGAAGCCGCACCGTATGTGGACGGCAAATACAAAAACATCGTGGTGCTGTTCAACGCAACCACCACAGCGCAGTCACTCAGCGTGAGCGGGTTGGCAAACAAGGAGTACAAGCTGCATCCGATTTTGAAAGATTCAAAAGCTGATGCGGTTGTGAAATCGTCTAGTTATAGCGGTGCCGCAGGAACATTCACCGTACCGCCACGGACGACGGCGGTGTTTGTGGAGAAGCGATAACGAAATAAGGCGGGGAGGAGGAATGCGGTAGTAGCGCAAAACCGCATCGAAAGAAAAGGCCCGCGTAATGCGGGCTTTTTCTTTGTTGGTGTGCGGCTTTAAGCTTTTGATATTTTTGAAACACTAGCACTAGCGCGCTTTTTCGGCTACTTTTGCCCTTAATGCCTCGCCAAATGGCGTTCTATAAAGCGAAATATGATGTGTAGAAATCGTAAGCCGAACTGACATCCAGCGTTCGACGGTTTCACTATTCAGACCAGCTTGAGTTGGAAAGTAGCTGTTCGGTATGATCAACAGCGATGGACTTAAATCCACACTTTGCTGACTTTCGAAACTGGAAAAAGCAGCCATTCTGCGCCGGCATCGCGCGCCTGCAATGCATTGCCCGCCCGCTCCCTTGCCAGGCTCCGTCTTACGGCGATTTATGCTTTCGCTGCGGCTTGGGGTTGTAAGAGAAGGGCGAACCGCCGGATTTCCGTCAAGGCGGCTACGCCCAAGCCGGCGGAATTTGTCCACTGTGCTGACCGTTTGCCGACTCGGAAACACTTGTACCCGCTTGAATGATGTAGTAACATGACTACATCATTCAAGCGTACGGGGGCGTCCTAATGACCATTACCACCTTATCAAGCCGCGCGTTCAACCAAGGGGCGAGCGAGGCAAAACGGGCCGCAAACAACGGGCCGGTGTTCATCACCGATCGAGGCCGACCGGCTCATGTGCTGATGACCTTTGAGGACTATCAGCGGCTCACCAAGCAGCGGCGCAACATTGCCGATGCGCTGGCGATGCCAGGTATTGCCGACATCGAGTTTGAGCCGCCGCGTGTGACCATCGAAACTCGGCCAGCTGATTTCTCATGATGTTTATCCTCGATACCAACGTGGTGTCCGAACTGCGCAAGGTGCGGCATGGCAAGGCTGATACGAACGTGACGGCATGGACGGCAAGCGTTGATGCCGCTGACCTCTTTGTGTCTGCCATCACCATCCTGGAACTGGAGCTTGGCGTTCTATCGATTGAGCGAAAGGACGCCACCCAAGGAGCCATGTTGCGCTCGTGGATAGAGCAGCACGTACTGCCTGAGTTCTCCGGGCGCACGCTGCCTGTGGATACCGCCGTGGCGCAACGTTGCGCCCGGCTACAGGTACCCGACAAGCGCGGCGAGCGCGATGCACTCATCGCGGCTACCGCTCTTGTGCACGGCATGACGGTGGTCACTCGCAACCTCGCTGATTTTAAGCCCACGGGAGTGCCCCTCATCAATCCGTGGGAGGTACCGAAGTGATGGAAAACATCTGTTTCGTGTCACGGGCGGGAGTTGGCGGAATATCGTCGCCCATCATTTTGAGTTGCAAATTACGACCCATTGCAGTCTTTCGATGTGCTGTCGTAAATGCCTGCAATGCCGAGATTGCTGCCGTTCGCCTTGCAAGAACCAGCTCACATTGTCAGCCTCACTCGGTCGTTTTGCCAGCGGCACAGACGGCGCGGCAATTGTTGGCACGCTCGCCGAAGGCCACGTTCTTGGCCAATCTGCATATAACCCCTTTGAGGTGGGGCGCGAGCATGACTGTGTCATTTTGTGATCAAAACGAATTAGCCAAGCAAGCAATTTGGCGTTAAAGTACACCAATCGTATGACTTTATGTGAGGCGAAGTATGGCTACCGTTCGAAAAACAATTACGCTAACCGACCAGCAAGACCGCTGGATTAAAGCTCAAATTGATGCAGGGCACTACACTAATGACAGCGAATTTATTCGTGACCTCATCCGTCGCGAACAGGAGCGCAGCACGGATATTGAGGCGATACGTGCAGCCTTGATAGAGGGCGAAAATAGTGGCGAGCCGAGAGCCTTCAATCTTGTCGCATTTAAGCAGCGCATGCACGCCGCGCATGGCTGAATATCGCCTTACCCCAACCGCAGAGCGTGACCTTGAAAATATCTGGCTCTACACCCGACAGCAATGGAGCGCAGAGCAGGCCGACCGCTATGCCGAAATTTTGGCGAACGCATTCGCAGAACTTATAGAGTCAGCGAAAACAGCACCGAGCTGCGATCACATCCGCCGCGGCTATCGCCGCCGCAACGTCGAGCGCCATATGATTTATTTCCGTGTCACGGATTACGGCATTAACATCGTTCGCGTCTTGCACGACCGAATGGATGCACCGCGTCACATATAGCCAAATCGACTCGATGCACCGCCGCGATTGCAGAAATCTATCATCCTCAAAAGCCACCAACAGTGCGCGCTGCCGATTGTGATCGTTAAACAACGCAGCTACACCGCCGAAGTGACTGATTGCAAGCGCGGAGTTTCCATTGAAAATTTCAAAGCTCCAGTAGCTATGGGCTCGTCAAGCATTAATGCCTTGAAACGCCCTACTAAATGGCGTTCCACGGTTTTTTAAATGCGTCGGAGTGATCAATTTATATTCTTGATGACCCGCGAAACAACATGCTCGTCTTCCATTTCCTCCCAGCGTTGCGGGTCTGTAATCAGCATGGCTTCACCAAGAATACTCGCATCTTTGAGCTTGAATGCAGTTCTATTTTCTGGTCGTTGATCGCTAAGCCTTGGAATGTCGGCTTCTGGCCGTTTGCTGAACGTCACAGGAGCGTGTCACCCGCCCTTTAAATGACCGCAAGGCGAAGGCTTAATCAAATCAGCGACCTGCTTTCAGGTTAGATTCAGATTTCCACATTTAATTTAATCCGAACCAACCCACTCAATTCTGCGCAGTCGCGGACAGCAACTTGTCCAGATACGACACTGCCGCATCAGACTTCATTTGCCCCAGCCAAAAGATCGCCTGCTTTCGATCATGACGTGGCAGCGACTTGTCTTCCGCAAGGGCGATTAGCGCGCGTGATACGCGATCTGCGGGTAATTGCGAGATTGCGAAAACCGCTTGGTCACGAAGGCAGTCTCACAGTCTGGGGTCTAGCTAAATAGCATATGCTTTTTTCCATGCTATCTTTTTACCATCCATATCAATAGATCGCTGAACATTTAAGTGTTCATTTCACGACGGCAGGAAGGGCGGTGCGAGGTTGATAGGAATGCTGCGATCATAGACCCTTCGTGTGCTAGACCCATTGTGTGCGTGCCACCGCCGAGGCCGACCAGAACCAACCGTGAGAAAGTCCCACTGCCTGGGGCGAGACGACATCGGCGTGAACCTGCGAATGAGCTCGACAATTTTTTCGGTCACGGTCGCGATCCGGCATTGGCAGGGTAGAGATTTGGAAACCAGCGCTCTGCAACGTCGGTCGGGAACGCGAGGCGAAGTGGCGCGCGGTGCGTCGCTGCCAACAGCATGCCTCGATCGACCAGCCCCGCGGTCACATTTCGCGCGCTTCGCTCTTCGTATCCGGTGAGTACTGGAATTTTCGAACGCTCGACTTCGCCGTTCATCACCGCTTCACGCAGGACGGCAAAACTGCCACGCGAGAGGCGTTTGCTCCGAACCTCTTCTTCGACATGAATTTCCATGCGCGTTAGCAGTGTCGCCGGCTCAAGCAAGCTGCTCATGAAGCGTATCTGATCGACCGACCGATCAAGGAAAAATTTGCAGAATTCAATAAGACCGCGCTGCGTGAGATTTCCCCGACCGTCAAGATCGCCCTCGCGCGGCCCGTCGGCTTGGGCGAGCAGCGTCTTGTAGTGTTGCTCGTCGCGTGCGAGTCCGCGAGCCACTGACCACAGGCTGGTTCCAATGCCGAGCCGCTTGAACAGCGCATGCGACATCAGCCTTGCCACACGGCCGTTACCGTCAAGGAAAGGGTGGATCCACAGCAGGCGATGATGGACGGCACCGACCGTCTGAATCTGGCGCATCTTGCTGAGCGGTGGAGAACCATAAGCAGTGTCGAACCGCGCCATGTAGCCTGGGAGGTCCTCGTGCGGCGGCGGGACGTGGCGTCCAACCTGCACTTCGCGTTTGCGCCAGCGGCCTGGAATGATCTCAAGCCTTTCACCGGTCTTGTCGTCGGTGACGAACAGCATTTCGGGCGGCAGGTGCGAGCAGAATTCTTCATGCAACCATGACGCATACGCCGCAGACGCAGGCCAAGCGTCGGGATCGCGCCCTTCGTCGATCAGCCTCTGGACATGAATGTGGGCGACCGCTTCTTGCTGTAGATCCCGCTTCTTCGGCTCGGATGAGAAGTCGTTCGCTAACGCGCGATCGATATCGCGCGGATGCGTATCATGGCCTTCGATGAGGTTCGAGTAATAGCAATTCATTGATCGCACGAGGTCGCCGATCGACTCGCGCAGAATCGGATGGATGCGGCCAGCAAGCTGGTTTGCTTCGGCAACCAGCGGCAGGATGTCATCGTCGAGCAGGCGGGATGCCTCCTCGGGGACCATCGGCTCCATGCTAGTGATATTCATGCACATAACTATACCGGATTTTATGCCGGATTGATATGGCATTAAGTTATTGAAATTAAAAGAGTACTTTTACTTGAGAATTTAAAATAACCGGTTTTAATGCCGGTTATGACACCGGTTGAAATCCTGCGCTCCAGCCGAGTGACAGTTGACCAATTCTTTAAGGTTGTGCCTATCTGAAAGTGACCAGGGCCTATCGAGTGGTGGCGGTGGTCAATGTGCAATCAGCACGGTAGTCAGTTTGAGAGCGGCGGGAATAGGCTCGGCAGCGCCCAATGCCAGCAGGAACGCGGATGTTCGGTCCCATATGTTTCTGAAGGGCCGGTATAGGCTGCATCGCTGACTGACATGAGCTCCCGGAAGAGCATAAAGGCCGAGTTGCACGCGTATGGCTTCCGGCAGGTATCTGAGTAGAGCGGTCCTGCAGATGACCAGCCCGTCGCGGTGCTGGGCGGCGGGAGATGTCCGATTGCTGCACGTCACGCGCACGTTTCCCCCGTCTACTAAAAGACCGCTGTAAAGGTGAAGACTGCATCAAATCTGCGACACGCTTTCAGGTCCGATCCAGATTTCTATCGTTGATTTAATCCGAACCAAGCCGCTCAATTCTGTGCAGTCTTGGACAGCAGCTTATCCAGATACAACACTGCCGCATCAGACTCCATTTGCCCCAACCAAAAGATTGCCTGTTTTCGATCGTGGCGTGGCAGCGATTTGTCTTCCGCGAGGGCGATCAGGGCGCGCGATGCACGATCTGCGGGTAGTTGCGAGAGAGCGAATACGGCTTGGTCACGCACATGCGATTCCTTTTCAGTTTGCAGCGCAGCGCGGATGGCACTTTCCGCTTCGGACGCTTTCGTTTGCGACAGCCAGAACCACGCTTGCGCGCGTACCTGTGCATCACGATCCGTATTGCCTTGGCGGATGAGGTTCGGTACGGTGAGCGGAGATTTTGTTTGCGCGATGGCAAATGCTGCGTGCTCGCGTGCGGCTGCGTCGGCATCGCTAAACATGAGCGGTGCCACAATCACCGCACCTTCTTCGCCGCGCACTTGCGTCAGCCAGAACATCGCTTCTTTTCGATCCTCAACGCGTGGATCGTTGCGCGCGAAATCGGTGAGCGCGTCTCGCGCAGTATTGCCCTGATGCATGGCCAATGCCGCCATCACATCGCTGCTGCTTGTACCCGTGCGCGCTTTGGAAGGCTGAGTGGCTACGTTTGCTTTCACAAAATCAACCAACCATTTCGCACTGGCTTCGACGCTGATATTTTCCAAACTCGTGATCACCGAATTTGCTTTCACCGCGCAGCTTGCCGCGAAGGCGCGCAACTTGGCGAGTTTGCCGCCATCGAAGCGCGCGTAAACGCGGATTGAGTCGGTGGTTTCACTGCGGCCATTGTTGGCGCTGGTGCCATAGCCGTGATCTGCGCCGTCAAGTTGACAGGTTTCCTTTTCCGGGTTGTGGTTACCCTTGCGCCAATCACCAAAGCAACACCAATTGGGCGCGTCCGCAACCGCAGGCACCTGCCAGCTCACCCAACCATCGCGCGGCATCGACAGACCCGCCGATGCGGCGTATGAAAACATGGCCGCACATAGGAAAAAAATACATCCGGTCACACGAAAACCAATAGTTATGCGTTTCATTTTTTACCCTCCAATGCGGCATCAATAGCTTGAATTGCTGTGTCGCCACCCATGATCGAAAGTGTGCGCAGCAGCGTGCGTTTCTCGTCGGCGGTTTTGGCCGCTTTGTACAGCGACAAAACCCCCTTTTCATCATTACTCACCAGCAAACCTTGCAACGCTGCTTCTCGCAATTTCGCATTGGTGTTGGCCGCATAAATTTGTCGTAACGCGGTGCGCGCGGCATCGGTATCGATAATGCCGATGCGGCGTATCGCTTCGCTGCGCACCGCTACATCGCCCGGCCCATCAGCAATTTTGCGCAAGCTGGCGAGGTCACCTGCGATGGCATACGCTTCGAGCAAACTATTCCCGTGTTTTTGTAAATCACCGAGCTTGCGAAGCTCGTCAACTGCACCCATTGCGCTGAGTGTGCGAATTGCGTTACTGGCATCGGCTTCTGATTTAGCGTTGAGCGCGGCTTGATACACATCGGCTTTACGTCCCGCAATGAGCCATGCTTCCAGCACCTGCGCTTTCACACTGCTGTCACCAGCAGCGTACAAAGGCTGCAACGCGGACAGCGATTTTGCATTGCCGCCGATGCCGATATTGCGAATCGCTTCGCGCCGCAATGGGCTATTCGTAGCGCTCGCCGTTTCCAGCAATATGGCCTGCGCTTCGGGCTCACCCATCTGACTCAAGACAAACAACGCGCGCTCTTTGACCAGCGCGCTTTGCGTGCCGGTCAGCACTTTTTTTAACACCGGCAGCGCGCGCTGTGGTGATTGCGACATCAGCCCTTCCATCGCGGCGAGTGCCAGCGCTTCGTCCTCGGTGGGTGCGCGCCGACGGCTTTGGCTTTTATCATTCTGCGCGACGATTAACGCGGGTTCTGGCGCGCTTGATGGCGCAACTGCATCCGCTGAAGGCTGGGAAGTTGCAGCGTTGCTCAACGCCAGCAGTGAAGCAAGTAAAACACTCATGACACGCATGGGATTCTCCTTAAATTAACGCGTGAAAGCCTGACTTCACGCATGGGACACATTGGCAGCAGTGTTGGTGATGGCAGCAGTCGTAACCTTCGATAGCCGCGCCTGCACTACTTTCAATTCAAATTTCAGCTGCGCGAGCGCGCCATCAAATTCACTCTTGGCGATACGCTCATCGTTCAGCGTCACGAGCGTGGGTGCGAACGAACGCAGCACGCGCGCGAGCTGTGGTTCATTCGCACGATCTGCGGCGCTCGCGTAGCGCTGGTTCTCAAGAATCACCTTCTCAATTAATTCCGCGCGCATTTCGCGACTCGCCTCAACAATCACGTCCAGCTGCTGCTCTGTCTCAAGCAAATGCCAGCGCAGTCGACGCTCATAGCCCGATGCCTGTTGCTGGTGCGCGGCCAAATTTGTTTCTATGGTGTTTGTAAACGAAGGCGCAGGCGGCGGCATGACGGTGCGCGGAAAATAAACGGATAGCGCAACGCTAACGGTGAGTGCTGCGACTCCAAATGCCGCCACGCCGTAGCGCCACGACAGGTGACGAAAGCGCGGCTGCATTTGCGTCTTAATCGACGCGTTCGCGGCCACTTCAAGGCTCGATTGCCAACGCAGACGCACACGCTCCGGCACCACTGTCTCGGGCAAATTTTTACTTTGATCAAGCGTTGCCATCAAGCGTTGCATGCGCACGCGAAGCTCCGGCTGCGCGGCGAGCGCGTTACGAATTCGCTCGCGATCAGCGGCATCGAGCCCATCGTTGTATTGATAAAGTAGAAGATCGTCATCGCTGATCATGTTTCACCTCTTCGTTCATTCAATTCATTCCACTCGTTCATGTCCACGCGCAGTTTTCGCACGGCGCGAAACAGCGCCTGCTTGATGTTGTTGGTATTGCCACCCAGGCTCGCGGCGATTTCTTCAAGTCGCCAGCCTTCCAGATGTTTGAGCAAAAAACATTGCCGCTCCATCTCCGTCAGCTTGCCCATCGCGATGACGATGTCCTGGCCCAGCGCGCGATTGGCATATTGCGTTTCTGGCGAAATGCTTGCCGCCGCCATTTGCAAATCTGCGTCGACGTCATCGTACAAAAGCGGCGCGCGACGGCGCATGAGATCAATCGCGGCATTGAGCGCGATGCGATGTATCCAGGTATCAAGTTCTGCCTCGCCGCGAAATTCAGCGCGCTGCGCCCACGCTTTTAGCAGCGCATCTTGCACCGCATCTTCCGCGAGCTCGCTATCACGCGTGATGCGCAAACACGCGTTGTACCAGCGGACGCTGCGATCACGCAGTAATGCGTGGAATTGATCAAGCTTCTGGGGAGACTGGCGGCGCAGGAATGCGAACATACAACCTTAGACGGATCGGGCCGAAAAAGGTTAGCACGCAGCGCGCCGCCATCGATACGGTGTCGATTAACCCGTGAGATGCAAGCCAAGCGTGAAGATAAGCCGAGTTTTAGTTGGGCTCTGGAACCAGCATCGAAAGCCTAGTACCGGCGGGCGTTTACACAGAGAACTCATTGGAAACGCCCGCCGATATTGGCCTCAGTCGCTCAAGCGTTCAAAAACAAACACCTGATTCGCGCCGCCGCCAAATGTATGAAGCTGCAACGGCGCGCCGTTGTCCACGCTGACAGCGGATACATCCAGCACCTTGTCGCTACACGCAGAACGGATTATTTTTGCGCCGTTCGCGTTAGTTAGGGCACCGCCGTCTTCAATTTTCCATCGCTGCGCGCAGCTGCCATTCCACGTGTATTGCCACACGGGCGTGCCGTTTGTAGTGCCACCGTATTTTGCGTCCAACACTTTGCCGCTGTGCTGCGCGGTAAAACGGTAAGTGCCATCGGTTTGTATTTCTGCGCGCCATTGTTGGTTTTTGCCGTTCACATATTGCCATTGGTGTACGAGCGCTTCGTCGTTGCTGCTGATGCCGCTGACGTCAATCACTTTGCCGCTATGCGCTGCGCTGATTTTATAAACGCCGTTGCTAATGCCGCCGATTTGTTCAGTGGTGAATTCAAATGCGCCGACATCACACTTGCCATCGCCCGTGCGCGCGCGGCCGAGGAAATCCTCGCTCGGTGAATCGCCACATGGCGCTCTGGCAATCGCAGGCGAATCCGACGCCAGTTGAAATGATGATGCGCTTGGTGGACTGGCGCGCGCGCCGCTAAATTTTGGATCGGCAAGAATATTTCGCGCGCGATCAACATTGCCCAAATATTGATTTTGATTAAACACATTGTTGGTCGCGACTACGCCAGCGGCCAAATCAACTGCTGCTTCCACCACAATATTGTTCATCACCCGCACATTACTTCCTTCACGCACCCAGAGCCCTGGCTCAGCTGAGCCGATATCCGAATTGACGCGCGAGCCGACCACAGTATTGTTGGCAATCAGCGAGTCCACTAATGTGTAAGCCGGAAAACCATCGTAGCGAAAACTCCTGATACCACCGCCCGCATCCTGCACCACATTATTCGTGATCGTAATCCCGCCGACGACCGGGTCGCCGCCGTTAGGGGCCGCTACTTCACTGCTCACGCGGATGCCATCGCCGTAATTGTTGCGCGCGGTATTGGGATACACAACTTCATCTGCTGAGCGTTGAAAGGCCGCCGCAAGGTCCCGATATTTGTTGGTGACGTACACAAAATTGCGATCAACGACGGTATTCGCGTTGCGCAGATTAGTATCGACATAAATGTTGACGCTGAAATTATCGTAGACAGTATTGCGGCGAATTTCCCAGTTACCGCTGCCAAAATACGGACCCACGCCCTCGCCATGATTGTCATGAATTTGGCTATCAAGAATTTTTACGTTGCTGGCATTAACACCAATAATCGCATGCGGCCATGTGCCTTCTGGATCGAGCAAAGGCTTGATGCCCAGACGCCGATGCCAGTTGTTCTGCGCGTTATCGCGTACGACGGAATTTTGCATCACGACGTCGTTAAATCTGGTGAGCTCAATCGCGTAGGTCCAGTTGTACGCTATCTCGATATTTTTTAGCGTGAGCCCTGAGCCCACCGGCGCGTTGTCGCCTCGCGTGGCCGAAACGCCGGTTGCACCTGCAATCAGCGAAAGCCCTTCGATGGCAACGTGATTCTTGTCATCACGAACTTCCACAGTCGGATAAAACGCGTAAAACAGCGATGCGTTAATTATCGTTCGCTGCGTTTGCGGATTAGCACCCGCAAACGACCACACATAAAAATCACCGGTGTTATTTCTTGCATTACTCGCATCAATTTGCGGCACAAATGCAAACGTACCTTCGCGCAGCTTCTCTATTGAGCGCACCTGCACAAGGGGCTTGCCGTCGACGATCACGCGCATCTCGCCGCGCAACAATTGCGGCGAACGATCATTGTCGTTGGCAAGAATCGGCCGGCCTCTAAAAATGGCGCCGCTCGTCGGCGTCCACGACGTCACGCGGAGCCCCATGTTCAGCGTGGGCCGCGCGCCATTCACCACGTCACCGCGTAACGTAATCGGCTGCGCTGCGCTGCCGGACGCGCGAAATGAAATGCCGCGCTCAAAATATTCGCCAGGACGCACCACCACGGTGTCGCCGGGCGCTAACGCCAGATCAAGCGCGCGCTGAATGGTCGCAAATGGCCTGGCATTGGTTCCGTCTGCGCTATCGCTGCCGTTGATGGCAACGTAATAAGTTGTTTGTGCAAACGCGGCGGCAGAGAGCAGATTCAGCGCGCAGGCGACGACAAAAATAGGCAACAAGCGCAGCACCGAATTGAGGCCGTGCATTGGCGAACAAGATAAATCTGACGCTGTCGACATGGCGTGATTCCTTTGATTAAACCACAATGAAAAATCAGCGCCATCGAACAAATATTTTTTATAAAACTCACCCCTAATTTAATCAAAACCGTGCATCCATTGACGTTTGTCGCGTTCTCCCGACACCGTGCGCGCACAGACGCAGCAAATTTAAACGCAGGCGAAACCCTAGTACCGGCGCGGCAGTAGACGCATAAACGCCCCAAGCTCCGCACCAGTGCTGGGGCTTTTGTTTTCCACGTTAGCGATGTCGGGTCTCATGAATTACTTTCGTTCTAATCGATAGGACACGCGGCTTTCAGCTATTTGCCAACACCGCGATCCATTTCTGACAAGGAGAAGTTAATGAAACCACAACAACGTCGTAGCGTAATTTGTATTGGCGCTATTTTTAGTATAGCGGTGACCATGGCGATGGCCTCAACCGCCCATGCGCAATATGCGGGTTCATCCGCGATCACCACATGGAGCGGGCAGTGTTCAGGTGGTGAGCGGCTGTGGTGGGACGATATGTGCATGGCATGGCGAAAACAAATGGGGTCGAAATCGTGGGTGGAATGGAAGCGAAATTATTCGCAGGTGCAGGGTGGCCGCTACGCCGACAACAGCGTAAAAACGTGGGGGAATGA
The DNA here is from genome assembly GCA_031370625.1 of Burkholderiales bacterium. Classification (GTDB taxonomy): domain Bacteria; phylum Pseudomonadota; class Gammaproteobacteria; order Burkholderiales; family Usitatibacteraceae; genus UKL13-2. Next base: position 50,584 of record JANMQR010000265.1, read on the forward strand.
CGACGCCTCATCCGGCATGGACTGGAACGACGCAGGCATGATTTGCACGCACGGCGGCTGGAGCAGCGGGCGCTGGACGGGTACGTTATACGACAAAGATCCCGACAAATCATGCAACCTGAGCTCGAACAAAATGAGCCTCGGCTGGAACTCCGGCGGATGGTTGCGCTTCATGCACTTGTCGTCGTGCAACAGCATTCGTTACGACCAGCGCACGCAATGGTTTGACGCGGCCAACGGCGTCCACGTCGTCACCGGCTTTCACGGCCTGATGTACATCGGCTCGTCCTATGTAGACGAATATCGCGACCTCGCCAACGATGCGATCAACAGCCAAGGCGTCGCGCGTGCGTGGCTCGACAACATGCATCACGTTGATCATTGGTACAACGTCTACAGCACTGTGTGTCCCGTTGCCGTCGGCTTTGGTGCCACCGTGCAAGCCGCGCGCAATGCGCACGACGAAAGCTACAACGCGAAGTGGTCGCATCCGACACCGAACTGGATGCATACGCGCTGGAATTCGGGCTGCGACCCGGATGACGGACCACAACTGCCGAATTAAACAATCATGAATATCAATTTGGAAGAGACAGGAGTCAACATGAAATCAATCTTTTGGATGTTAGTAGGATTTTGCGCACTGCTCACGCCGATGCTGGTGTTGAGCCAAGTTACGCAACCGCGCGGCTCACCGCTGGGCACGCCCGCGTCAGCAGCGAATGTGTATAGCGATAGCGCGGCCACGGCGGTAATGCGCGCACTTCCGGCGATCAGTGCGGAAGAGCTTTCGGCGATGATGAAAAAAATGCAGGCCACACTCGCGTCGCAAAAACCACTTGCCGTACAAAGCACGGCTGAATTGGAAAAACTTTTTTCGATACGTTCGCGTGGCGAAGAAGTGATCGATGACTTTACCGACTCCGGTGATGCGTCATATCGATTCAGCAAAGAAACCGGCCGTGCGCGCGTGCTCTGGCGGCAGGCAGAAACCAAAGGCATCCCGCGCGCGCAATTTGCGGCGAGATTAGAGCCAATTCGCGCAACGCATCTGGCGATTGCCGAAAAAATCGGCATCCAGAAAAGCGATATTTTCTTTGTTGATTTTCGCGAGACGCTTTCGCAATCCGATGCTGATCCCCGGCTCAGCCAAGTCGGCCGAGTCGCATCAACGCCGATTGAATCCGAAAGCGCCACCAGCACGATACTTCGCGCAGTCGATGGCGTGATGATTGACGGCAGCTTTCTGCGCATGAGTTCAGTAGACGAAAAAAGTCATCGCGCCGTTGATTTGCGCTGGCCCACCGTGCAGCTCGGCAAAGATGCGTTAAGCGAACTGCGCCCACCGAAAGCGCTTGCGGATAGCATCATCAAACGCGTCGATCAAAGCAGCAAAGGCGCATCAATCAACGTGCGCATGGCCGTCGTGATGCGCGCAATGGATCGCGCCAAGCCGAGCGAATTTGTGCCGATGCTGCGCATCGCCATCAAACCCCAATCGCTGAAAACCGAAACCGGTTTTCGCACCGATGCGGGCGAGATGTTTTATATGAATCTGGCGAGTGGATTGTCGGAGTTTGCGGATGCAGATGAGGTGGAGGCGCAGGAATAACACAGAGGGAGAATAAGCACTGGCGGGCGTTTTGGGGCGATTATGGCCGATGATGCCCGCCAGCGCTTGGGTTTGCTGCTGTCATCCCGAGATGCTTTTACGAAGGATCTTTTTCTTAGTGGCATGACAAAGTGAATCTGGAGTCTGTGCACGGAAAATTTTGCGCACTGAATCTGAACGTCAGCGAGAAAGCAGTTTTATAAAATAGGACTGCGCTATTTTTATGCAGCACGTCAAAGCTCGCTCTTCTTTTTTGGCGCGCAACAATATTGCACCATCAGACCATCAAGGGACGAGATACAGGTGCGCTTATCCACGTTTGGTAGTCGTTAAGTGTAAGCTCTCATGGCAAAATTCGCATCGTAAGAGTTGCAATTGCCGCAAGTTCTTTCATTTTCGTTTCAATTTCGACATCATCGCTAGGCCAGCCTGAAATCACCGCATGCCTGACTGGAGGCTCATCAGCGACCACCATTAGTCCTGTTGCTCTAACTTGATTGACGAAAATATTCGAACGAGCAATGGCAAGCTTCTGTCGAGCTACAAAGGCTGCGTCTCCCATTTCCCAAATTTCCGATTCACTACATCCATCAACTCTTGAGACTGACGTTTCAATAATTTGAAACTCCGCAGATATGCGGCGTTGTGGATCAAATGCTCTGGGTTTGACAGAGTTGTCAGCAATTCTGTAGTGGCTTTTGTCTGATGCAAACCTAGCAAGCTTCTCTTTGTCATCTAGCCTTTCACTTCTGTAAGTCAAGCCATGACCCTCTTGATGGTAGCTACGACCTCAGGTGCCCATTCGCTTCGTACGAATGCTTTGCCAACTTTTTCGTCCTCAATCAGGGCGGAATAAACCAGCCTCCTATTTTGATCGATTGTAAAACTCACTAGCTTTCTTGGACTTTGGTACCACTCAAACTCAATTTTTCCGTTCTGTCTAACATCGATTTCTGGCAACGGTACCGACATTGGCCTCGAGAGCAAAAGCTCAATTGCTGCTACTGCAGCATCTAAGAATTTAGGGTAGCTCTCAGCATCAACTTCGCATTCGCCAACGCGAACGCCCTCAACAATCTCCATGAAATGATTTACGGAATCTCTGTGAGCAGAGTAAATATGCGGCTCCCTGAACGTTTCGCGCACAGCATCGGGCAGTCGAGCCAGAATATCGCCAAGAAAACTTGACTTCTGTTTTTGACGGGGCTTACCGATTGGCCGCAAAGGATTTCCAGTGCCGAATAGACCAAAAATTGGTCCTGAACTCATAGTTGGTTGAAATGTGCTCATTCGTAAGCCTCCAATAGTTTGTCGGTCACAAACCCAAAGAAAATATCGTTTTTAAATTTACGTAATTCATCAAATTTTTTCCAAATCGCTGAATCAGTCGGCACATGCGCGCCTTCGAAAAAAACATCAATATCTAGAATAACTTCGATCCCATTCTCATCCGCTTCTCCGGTAAAGACTTGCGATACACCGGCGCGTGCGCTGATGTCGGCATTCACCAAAACGACTTTACTAAAAAAATTTTCTACACCTTGCGGCAAACCAAGGGGAATCTGTGGAGAAGCAACAAAGTAATCGTTAAAATCAGTCATCTGACGAGGTAGGCGAAAACGATTGATGTAACGCATCGCTAGGCGAGTGGTGGCTATAGGCGAAGCAATAGTGACATAGTGCGCCCAATTTTTTTGAGCCTCCGCAAGTAGCAAATCACCATTCGAATATGGGGGCAGAAAATGTTGAGTAAAGCCGTCACGTGAAATTTGTACCAGGTGGGTTTTCTGCTCATTTTGAAACGCGTAACCCATTGTGGTCGAGACTACCTCAGCATTTGCTTTACTGACATCATCTAAATCAAGGTGAAGGTGCCCGCGCTTCGTTTCTTGACGATTGCCATAGCCATCTAGAAGCAGCTCAATTTTCTGCAAGGCTTCAACAGAAACCTCATCTCTTGGCTGCGTCCGAATATCAAGAAGCGCTTCTCCTATCGGAGCCTTGCTAAGGTGGCGAGATCTAGCCATTTTTTAAATTCTTCATAGGACTAAATTTCAAGCTCATGTTCTAAACAATATAAATTCTACAATGAAATACATCGCCATTACACGCGCAAGCAATGAAACGATATTATGAGTTCGTGCAATTTGCTTACTTGCATCCTGATTTGCTGTAGGCAAATTAACGTTCGCAAATACATCATGCAAAAAAACGGCCCGCAACCGCGAGCCGTTTTTCCATTCTTATTGCCGCAAAAAAAACTTAAAAACTAAACACAGCCCCAATCGTATAAACATCCAGCTTCAATTTTCCGCCGGTGTCGTCGTTGCCCAATTTGTCGTAGCGTTGCCCTTCCACGCGGATGCCGATTTGCTTGTTGATGTCGTATTGCGCGCCGATGCCGTAGCTGTAGGCGGTGGTGTCAGCACTTGCGTTCAGGCGGCTGGTGGGGGAGACGAAGATGGAGCCGGATGAGGTGAAATCGGCTTCGGTCTTTGCGCGCATCACGCCGACGCGGCCGTAGATCGAGAAGCCGGTTCCGAGCGGTGCGGAAACCAATGCGTCAATACCGAACCCGCTGGTTTTGTATTTCGCGGATAGCGTACCGGCACCCGCGTTAGGCACCAGTGTTGCACGTGATTCCGATGAATATTTGCCGAGATCAGTGTAGTGCGCTTCGAGTGAAAAAATCGGCGAGAAGCGATAGCCGCCGCTGATGCGATAGGCGGTGTCCGAGTTCTCGACCGACGATGTTGGCGACACAAAATTTTGTGATCGCAGCAGTGCATTAAGATCGCTTTCCGATAAATTGGCTTTGGTGCTGCCGCCTGAAATGCCGATGTTAAAACCGCTGTCGGCTTGCGCGAACGCCGCGCCTGCAACGAAAATCAATGGAACAGTTGCACAGATTAAGAGTGATTTTTTGATCATTTTTATCTCCAATGTTAGAGGCTTCGCAAATCCTGACGCTGAGAAATTCATACGTCTTTTTATTTGCGAATTAAGTATATCGTGGCTAGGAGAAAAGGTTGTGACGAAAAATGCGTAGGACATGCAATGTGTATGCGCTTTTTATTGACACCAAAACACCAGCATTGGCGGGTTTCTCCGAGCATAAATGACTGGTAACGCCCGCCGATATTAGGTTTGCGCGTTTGATTAAACCCATTCGCGCACGTAAATATTTTTTTGTGTCACCATGCATCGATAATATTTACGCTCGTCATTTACCCGATTCATTTTTCCCATCTGCATCGAAAAAGCAAACCGAACCATGCCCGAACTCCCCGAAGTTGAAACCACCCGCCAAGGCTTGCTGCCGCACATGCTGGGCAAAAAAATCACGCGGGTGCTGGTGCGCGATGCGCGCCTGCGCTGGCCGGTGCCGGCTGATTTTGCGACCTTGCTCACGGGGCTGACGGTAACGGCGATCACGCGGCGTGGCAAGTATTTGCTATGGGAATGTCGCGACAGCAAAACGTCGGCCGGTGGTTTTGTGCTGAGTCATTTGGGGATGTCGGGCACGCTGCGCGTGATGCTGGAAGCGGAAGCGGTGAAGAAGCATGATCATGTGGATGTTGGTCTGGACAGCGGTACCACGATACGGTTTAACGATGCGCGACGATTTGGCGCGATGTTGTGGATCGCAGGTGATATTGCCGCTCATCCGCTGCTCGATGTATTGGGGCCGGAACCTTTGTCCGATGCGTTTACGGCACGACATTTATTTGATCTGTCGCGCGGCCGCTCGGTGAGCATTAAAGAATTCATCATGAACGGCCATATCGTCGTCGGTGTGGGCAATATTTATGCGTCGGAATCATTGTTTCGCGCGGGCATTCATCCGACGCGCGCGGCGGGAAATGTGTCGCTCAAACGTTATGAATTATTGGTGGCGGCGATTCGCGAAACATTGGCCAAAGCGATCACAGCGGGCGGCTCGACGCTTAGGGATTATGTGCAAACGAACGGCGAAGTCGGCTACTTTCAAATCGATGCCTTCGCGTACGGCCGTGCAGGTGAGCCGTGCCGCGTGTGCGGCGAGGCAATTCGGCAAATTGTGCAGGGCGCACGCAGCACGTATTATTGTGTGCGATGTCAGCGATAATCATTCATTATCTGACGCGCCGCAAAATAACAAACACCCTCTAAAAAACTCCACCATCGATGAACAGCAAACACGCGTTTAGTGATCGTTTAAAAGAGCTGCAATCATGGCGCAGCGCAGTTACCGCAGAAATTCAGCACGTATCGACGACGCTGCGCGAAACGCAATTTTTGCGCGCCGAAGATGCGCTCAGATTGGCGAAATGCAAACAAGCCGTCGCCGCCGAACGTGTGACCTTGGTGTTTATTGCGGAGATCGCGCGTGGCAAATCAGAGCTTATTAACGCGATGGTGTTTTCTGATTTGGGCCGACGCTTTTTACCATCGGGATTGGGCCGCACGACGCGTTGCGTGACCGAGCTTCGCTTTGATCGCGAGCTTGAAACCGGTGTGCGCTGCCTGCCGATTGAAACGCGTGAAAGCCCGCGCTCGTTTGCGGAATTGTCACTCGATTCATCGCAGTGGCATTCGATTCCATTTGATGCCGACAAACCAAAATCAGTGGCCGCAGCATTAGCCACGCTGTCAGAAACGCGCTTCGTCTCGATGGCAGACGCGGTGGCGTGGGGGTTGCACAATGAAAGCACGCACAAAGCGGGCGGCCAGAAAACCGGCGACAGCACGCAAGTTGAAGTTGCGCGCTGGCGCCATGCGATTGTCAATTTCCCGCATCCGCTGCTCGATTCCGGGTTGGTGATTCTGGATACTCCCGGCCTCGCCGCTTTTCTGGCAGAGCCTGAACTGGCACACCATCGCTTGCCAAAAGCCGATGCCGCGCTGCTGGTATTGGACGTGAGTGAGGAGATGACCACGCGTGATCTCGCGGTGTGGCGCGAGTACATGGGCGGCGGGCGCATTGCGCGCGGGCCGCTGTTTGAAATCGATGAAGATACCGCTCTAGAGAATGATGCCGCGCGCAGTGGCACAAACAAACGAACAAGCAAACAAGTTCGGCTCGTGGTGTTAAACAAAATTGATGATCTGGATATTGATACGACCCGGCCCCGCGCGGAAGCGAATCGCGAAATGCTGCTGGAAATTGATCGTCGCGTACACGAAACGGCAGAGCTGCTGCGCGTTGATCCGATCAGCGTGGTGCCGATCTCGGCAAAGCTGGGCTTGGTGGGCAAACTCGCCAACGACAAAGATAAAACGCTGCGCAGCCGCATCTATCATCTCGAACGCGATCTCGCCACGAGATTGCCGCGCAACCGCCAGCAAGCGATGACCGAAGATATTACGAATGTGCTTTCCGGTGCGTTGCAAGCCGCGCAAACCACGCTTGATCACAACCGATTCGAGACGCTCGAAGCGTTGAGCGCGTTGGTGGATGTGCGCGCAAAAAATGATCGCGTGATGGCCGCCATCATCGCAAAAACCACCACCAAACAAGAGCGCGTGGTGGAAACATTGAAAGAATTAAAAGGCATTAAAGCGATGCAAACGAAATTAGGGGAAGAACTGGCGGAGGTGGCGAATGTGGCCAGCGCCAAGCGCGATATTGAGCGCACCAAAAAAGCGATTGTCGCCAGCATCGTGCCCGCGACCACGCTTGACGCCGTGGCGCAATATTTTGCAGTCACGGAAAAAAAGCTGGCAGGAATTGACAAAAAGATCGATGAAATTCGTACCCTGTTTGCGGACGTGGGGAAAAAATTGCGCAGTGATTTTGGCCTGACCAACGTGCGCGCGTTTGACGTTCATCCGTTTCCCACGCAGCGCTTTCATACCGAATTCGCGAAAGCGCGCGAAGCCGCTGATGATGAATTTTCAAAAACCAGCAACCTGGTGTTAAAACGCGGCAGCGCACTGGCAAAACAATTTGATGAATTGGTCGGCACCCGCGTGCAACACATTTTTGAAATCGCCCAACGCGAAACCGCGACCTGGGTGCGTGGCTTGTACAAAGCCATCGAGCGGCCACTCGAAGACGCCCGCACGCGGCTGGAACACACGGTAGAGAGCATCGAAAAAGTGAAATCCGCCGAGCTGGATTTGGCGGAGCGGATTGCGGAATTGCAGGGTAATTTGGATTTGATCAAATCGAAGCATAGTGCGCTGGCGGAGGCGCGGGGGCGGTTGGAGAAATTTTCGCCGCTTGTAAACAATGAAGTTTGACTGCGTTTATGATTTATGCCATTTATGTTTAAAAATCTTGAGTTTGATATTGATGAAAATACCAGAGCGGCGTTTGATGGCATTCTTGGCAAAACCTGTTGCCGCCAACGCGCGGGTGAATATAGAAGTCTCAGCCTAGGCTTTGGTGACAAAATTCCGCACTTAAAGAAAAAATCGGTTGATTCCTTTAATGGCGAATGGGAGCTTGGCACTTATACGTCAGCATGGCGGATTATTCGTAATGAAGAAATCCTATGCGGAAGCATGAATCCTGTCGATTCGAATGCGGAATTGGAGCAGCAGGTTAGTGCTATTCAAATCGGTGCTGTGGTATCGATTGAAATGCTTTCCAAGCTCGATATACGTATTATTTTGGATGATGATATGTTTATCGACTTTATGTGTGCGTCGAGCCACGATGAGAATATGTTCCATGTCTTTGGTCCAAACCATCTTTTTGTTAGCTATAGATGCATAAGTGGATGGAGCATTGGAAAATCAAATGAGCCACAAGCATGAAAGGCAAAAAGACTGGTGGCAGGATTTGCCTCTTCCTCAATAGTCAAGACCTGATTTCGTTTTCGTTTCGCACTAGTTTTCAAGAGCTAGAAATGGCGCGTAACTTTTGAGTTTTATATTGGCAAGCTGCGGATCGCGTACAGTTGCAATTCTTAAATCTCGTTTTTGAGCATCTGAACTTCGTATCCTTGCGCTAAAGCCAGCAATCGATACGGTAGCAACTCGGCCGACCTGTTTAACCGGGATGTTTGGCGGGGAGGCAAGCCAAATTGAAAAATTTCCAAGGTAAGCCACCTCTCCAGTTTTGATTGAGAATCGTAAAGGAGTCGGAAAATCGTTGGCCGACTTCAGAAACTCCTCTTCGCTTCCGAGTTGATACCGATAGATCTCATATTCACCTTGAGGCAACTTACTGGTGATGACCATGCCAATACCTTCAGTGGAGTTGAAGTCCGGGTCGATACCGCCTTTCCCGAATGGCGGATGACTTAACTCCAGACGATCCCGTGTACCAATGCGGCGCACAAACACAACCCGGGGTTCCGACGTTCCCGGAAGGTTGACTGAGTGACAGAAGAACGTTCCCAGCATCTTGACCGCTGTAGTTTGCCAACCCTCCGTAGGGTGCGGCGCAGCCTCCCACTAAAAGAAGCGCTACATTCGAGACAATCCAGAGCACAAACTTTATTTTCATCAACGTAACTTTCAAGCGAGATAGAGTGGGCAAAGCAAAACTGAATTCAGGTCTCGACTTTTGCCCGATTAATTGTTCCAGTTTAATATCAAAACACTAGGGATGACAGCGTAAGGTTGGGTGTGGGTAGCGCGAAACGACAATATAGAGCGACGAAACTAAGCAGCAACCTTGGCAACAGCCGCGACTTTCGCCGTCGTCAACCGCACAAATTTAAGATGCAATTCTTCTTGCGTCTCGGGGGTGATCCAGATCGAGCGGGCTGCAATCGACCGGGCACACTTCTTCGCATTGCGGCGTATCAA
>JANMQR010000335.1:0-74587 GCA_031370625.1 Burkholderiales bacterium
ACATAAAGATCAATTCGCCCGCGTACATATTGCCGAACAGCCGCATGCCGAGCGAGACGGGCTTGGCAATCAATTCAATAATGTTGATCGCCAAATTGGGAATCCACATCGCGGGATTCGGGCCAAACGGCGCGGTGAATAATTCGTGCACGAAGCCGCCCACGCCCTTGGCTTTAAAGCTAAAGAAAATGATGAGAATAAATACGGTAAACGACATCGCGAACGTTACGCTTAGGTTCGTTGACGGCACCGCTTTCCAGTACGGCAAACCCATCGCTTCGGTGGCTTTGGCAACGAAATCAATAGGAATCAAATCCATCAGGTTCATCATGAACACGAGAACAAAAATCGTCAGCGCCAAGGGGCCGAGGAATTTACGGTCGCCGGGGAATACGTCTTTCACGGTGTTATCGATGAATTCCAAAACCAACTCGACGAAACCTTGCAAGCGGCCAGGCACGCCAGCCGTCACGCGGCGCGCCACCAGCCAAAAAACGCCCAAGCCAATCACGCCGACGATGATCGACATCACCAGCGAATCAACGTCAATTTTCCAGAAGCCGCCTTCACCGACACTAATCCGCAAATTGGTCAGGTGATGCTCAATATATTCTGAGGGGGTAATCGAATGCGATTCGGAGCTAGATGCCATGATTCGTTTTATTTAGCGAACAATTAAGAATACAAACCAATGCCCTAACAGGGCCACACACATTGCTGCGACCAACCATGTCGCGATAAACCAACCGCTGTTCAGTGCACCCAGTAACAACCCAAGCACCACCAACCATTTTGCCGCTTCCGCGAGGGCGTGCCTGCGCAACACTTTGCCCGCCGAAACTGTTGAAACTTTGGATTTTCTCGCCAGTAACGCATAAGCGAGACTGCCCACCACTACCGAAACGCCGCCGGCCAACGCAGATAAAGCCGCCAGACCGCCCGCAAATACCGCCGCTGCTAGAACCGCAACACCCGACAAACCTAGCTGGACGAAAATGACCTTTTGGTACAGCCGCCCCAGCGAGTCGATCAGCACTGAAAACCTCACATTAGCCTGCCGCCGCGTCTGAAGCTCACGGTTCGCGCGGAAAAGTTCCCGCAAAGCCCAACGATTATAAGCGCGGTTGTTCATTTCAGTCAAACCAAATTGCGGCGCTGCAACATGATTTGGGCCGCGATAAACGCTTGATCGTAAAGCGGTTCTGCGCGGCTGAGGGGGAAACGATTATGCGGATAAATGTTACAAGCGTATATTTTGGAGCCTGCTGCGCCACCTTCCACACCATTTTCCCATCCTCACCAAACCCTAGCGTGGCCGTGCATTTCGAAGTATTTTTGCCTCAAGATGCCCGCCGATATTCAGGTTACGCTTCCGTCGACATATCACCGCACGTTACGCCTGACTTGCCAGTCCATTTCAACGTCGCGTTGGCTTCGTCTTACATCCGATTAATCATCACAGTCACGCTGGCACGCTTTTTGGGTGTGTAACCTTGGGGTTCTCGTTTAAAGAAAGATTCAACCATGTTCAAGTCGTTAATCAGCCGTGCGAAAAGCGCGTGGACGCGCGTTGTTGCCTGGTTTCTCCGCCGCTTTGGCGGAACGCCTGCCGTGCGCGGCGATGGTGCGGATGCGGCTGCATCGCCAATGGCAATGCCCGAATTGGCGCATGAACCGCTTACCGAGCCCGCTGTAATGGTAGAGCCGACAATTGCGCCACCCCGTTGGCTGGAAGGCACCGCATCGAGCCCAAAAGGACGAATTCCGTGGGTACTAACGCCACCCGAACGAAACTACCGTCTTTATCTTCCGGCAAATGATGAAGGAGCGGGCCAGCGGCCGTTGCTCGTGATGATTCATGGCTGCCGCCAGGATGCCGAAACTTTTGCCACGGCCACGCGCATGAATGCCCTTGCAGATGAGCATGGTTTCGCGGTGCTGTATCCGGATCAGTCGGACATGGCAAATTTGCACCGCTGCTGGAATTGGTTCGAGACCGAAACACTCGCCACGCGCGGCGAAGTTGCGATTTTGCTGGCGATGATTGATCGCGCCGTAAAGCGCTCGTCGGTCGACCCTGAGAATGTCGCCATTGCTGGATTGTCGTCGGGCGGCGCACTCGCAGCGCTGCTCGCGTATTCGCATCCTGATCGTTTTTCCAGCGTGGCCGTGCATTCCGGTCTCGCGCCGCATGCGGCCGACACCGTTACCCGCGCACTCGCCGTGATGCGCGACGGCGCAGAGGTAAACATCGCCGCACTCACCCAGCGTTATTGGCACGACCATCAGCTGCCGCCACCGCCGTTGTTGGTGATTCACGGTGATGCCGATGATCGCGTGCACAGCAAAAATGCGGATCAGCTTTTCGATTTGTGGGCCAGCCTGAATCAAGCCGAAACGAATGATCCATTACCGCGTAGACGGCAAGACTTTATGGCGACCGAGAAACGGCGCGAATATCGAATCGAAACTATCATCGCACCCGAATCAACGCCCGACCGGCGCGACGCCCACAACACGCAAGGCTTCAAATTAGTCGAGAAGGTACGCGTGAGCGGGCTGCAACACGCATGGAGTGGCGGCGATGCTGCGCTGCCGTTTAACGATGCGTTGGGGCCGGATGCGTCGAAATTAATTGTGGCGTTTGCGCGGCTGGATAAACAATCTATTGCGGCAGACGCGCCTGAAATCAATCGCTAATATCAGCGTGCACCTCAAGCCTGAAATGCTCTAAACACCGCGCCAGCTCTTGTTTCTTTGAGCAGTTCCAAAATCTGTCGCCTCGGCGACCCGTGAGATGAAGTGGTGAAGACGAAGTGTTGTCCCGTTCGATTTACAGCCAGCTCTCGTCAGCTTTCGCTGCCAGCACTTTAAGTGCTGCTCGCTCGTTTGGCGTTGTGACCTTGTCGGCAGCGATGTGAAAATAAATGCGCTTCACCGGGAGCGCTAAGGCTTGTAGTTGAACGAGTCGTCCCACGTAAGCTTACCCATGAGTTCAACTAGCCGCTTCTGCTCGTGCTGGGCAATAAACTCTCATAGCGCCTTTGTGACAGCAGCGCTCTTCGTCCGCTCACCGCTGACTTGCGCGATCAAGAAGCACTCGGTCGATATTGAGATTGATAGTCATGTGTCACTCCTTACACAGAAGCCTACAAGTTGAGCCGATGGAGCTTATGACCAGAAAATTGCACGAAGCGATCTTGCATGAAGCGACTAAGCGGTGTATTCTCAAATGATTATATGTTAATCCCAAATGAGAAAATATGATTTCAAAATCTGGTGCGAAAGTTATTTCTACTCCCCCGACAATTCGAACCGCCAAGTCGCGCGGGTTTACACCTCGGCTTTCAGCCACCGGCGCTTTTTTGCAGGCAGCCGATCCAGCACGTACAAAATTAAACACCCATATGACGAAGCTTGTCCCCAAGCTTGCCCCCAACACACGCAAAAAAAAGCTCGGAACAAATTCGGACTTTCGCTCATTTGTCAGCACACCGATGAGCGCGCAGTTGGCAATAGATCTCGCGCGTCAAAAATTGCCGACGTCGGTGGTAAGCGAAGCGATCAAATTTTTGTCGCTGCCCACCAATGATGTTTTGGACGGCCTCAGAATTCCGTTGAGCTCGTACCACCGCAAACTTAGCGGCAACCTGCCTTTGAGCTCTGACGAAACCGAGCGCGTCATGCGGCTCGCCGAGATTACCCGAATCGCTACAGAAGCCTTCGGCGACGCGGCGGGCGCATCCTCGTGGCTCATCACTGCAAACATGGCACTTTCTGGCCAGTCGCCCCTCTCGCTGCTCGATACAGACGCAGGATCGAGCCAAGTGCGAAGGGTGCTTTCTGTCATCAATTACGGCGGCGCACTTTAATGCGGGTTTGGCGGCTCGCACGAGAGCCGTACTGCCAGGATCGTGTTGGCGAGGGCGCGCGGATTAACGGCGGCCGATGGAACGCCATTGGCACAGGCGTACTTTATTGCGCCACCACGCGCAGCTTGGCTGCGCTGGAATACTTGGCGCATTTAGGCGCTAACTATCCCAACGATGTTGTGCTGGTTGGCATTGATCTGCCTGCGAATTGCACAGTCGATAGCCCTGATGAGGCCGCGCTGCCCGAAGATTGGGCCAGCCCTTTTCCCTCACCCGCGTGTCAGACATGGGGTACGAAATGGTGCGTCAGCAATCAAGCGCTGGCGATGGAGGTGCCATCCGTTATCGTGCCTGAAGAAAAAAATATCATCATCAATTGCGCTCACCCACAAATGGCCAAACTGACGCTCACGCCCATCCGTCGATTCTATTTTGATTTACGACTGACGAAACAGGCTTAGCAGTCTGTTGAGACTCATCGCCGGCGCAGGTTAGACTATCTCGTTGCTCAAAAACACTCGCAAGAACAGCCTGAATAAACGGGCCCTTCGCGTTCGTGTAGGCAGACTTGTCATCAGCGAATTCTTCCGCGAGGCGAAGCTTCAGGGCTTGATATTGGGCACACAGATTAGCATCAGCGCGAAGCCTGTCTCGAAACGCCAAATGCGCTTGCCAGATGCGCGAACTAAGCTCGACCGCATGAAGGTGGACGCGGAGCGATGTTGTTGAAGACCTGACGAAATAGCGCCGCGTGGCAATCTCAATCTCATACTTTGGGACATATGAATAACCGATTTCGCCGAGCGGCTTGATTTTCGATTCGATGTCCGCCAGAGAGCGTGCGCCCAGCAGCACGTCGATGACCGGCTTCGCCGCAAGCCCTGGAACGGATGTGCTGCCGATGTGTTCGATGGTGACCAGCATCAGCGCAAATACGGAGAGTAGCTCTTCGCGTATGGCGTGGAATTGGGTTGGCCAGTTGGGGGAATAGGGGGTGATGATGACGATGGGCATGTTGGTTAACTTGGCCTAGCGGCAAAAATTCAACTGCTTCAACTCTCGCCGCCTACTTAATTCAATTCTCACCCACTACGTTCGCAAGATTTTCAATGTAACTTTTCATATCAGCTGCTAATAGATCGACCTCGGCGATAGAAAACTTAATCTTTTGATTCAAGCAGAGATCTTGCTTTAAAGTTCGTGGCGTGGCGTTCCTTACTTGATTCATTACGCGAGCATTTGCAGTGGCACCGTCATGGACAATCGCATGTCTACAAGCTTGTCCAACAATGATGTTTTTTACAGCTTCAGTGGTCGGAAGCTCAACACCAAAATAGTGTTTGAACGCCCTATGCGTACTCTGCATATCCTGAAAGGAAATCCCCTCTTTCTGTATAAGCATCTCACCAATCTGCTCTTCAGGGGCGGCGGTTAGGCCGACGACATCGCCTACCTTTATTTTCAGCTCTGTATCCAATACACGCGGATCGTTTCGTGTAACTGCACGAGCAGCTGCAGCACGGAAAACATCGCCAATAGCCGATCCGAAATAAGAGACAAGAAGTACAACAGCCGAATTGTAGATGGTTGAGTACCGGTCTTTAAGCGCAGGGCTATCACGAATGCTTCGTAGTATTTGCAGTGTCCTCTCTCCGTTCCATGCTGGATTTTCAAAGCCCTTTGATTCTTTTAGGAATTCATGCAGCGACTGCACACCTTTTAGCGCAATGTCGCGAACCTCCGCGTCGAAATTCACGAGTTTTCGTACGGACTCCAGATTCGCGTGGAACGCGGCGACCTGATTCGTCAGATCCATGGGTTACGTCCGATAACGAATCGTTGAACGTGAAGCACATGTTCAGGTCGCAATTTTTGCCTCATGTCCAACTCACTTTATATTCTTGTTTATCTAGCGCACTAGAAGATATTAGCAGAATGATAAATCCCAACTTTCAAAAGTCGCCTACTCGTCTAGTGTTCAGAAAAAAGTACCTGAATGGCTAACTAACGTTTGGGGTTGCGGCTCACCAAATAGCAAAAGTCAGTGTCCAGCCCCTTCCATCGTCAGTTGTGCAGACAATTTCATAACTCGAAGCGTTTATTTTCCTCCTGCGCGGGCGTAGCTTGTTCCTGCTTTTCCTTTGTTTTTGGCGGTGGTGCCACAGGCGTAGGAAACCCAAGAAAGACCATGATGAAGAATACCGGTAGCAAGAGATAGAAAAGTGGCTTTTTCCAATTGAGATCTATTTTCATTTTTGGAAGCCTAGTTTTGCGATGGTAGATATGTGCGGACGTGTCAACCACATTCAATGTGGGCAAGAAATCGATCAAGATTGAGCCGAGCGATTTCGAGAAAGTAGGCTCAGTCGAGTTTTTTCAAGCCACCTGAAGCCATCGTTATCTTCGCGAACTTATTGAACCCTCGAAATTTCGTCATTCCCGCGCACCGAATGGTGTCTCCATCGATAGGCGGGAATCCAAGTCTGGTTAAGTTATCGATGACGCAACGAACTTAGGTTCCCGCCTACGCGGGAACGACGGGTCTTTTAGAGTTACCTATAGCCGAACTCAAGCACTGGCGTGGCTTTCGAGCACATTTCCCCAGCACTACCGAAATTTAAAAGATTTCTTGTTCAGCTAAAAACAAGCCCTTGACAACCAAAATTATAGTGTTATAGTTCACTACAACACCGGCACGACAATACACAGGAGTTATGGACAATGAACACAAATTGGCACGACAACTCGCCGATTTATCGCCAGCTTAAGCAGCGCGTTATCAGCATGATGCTTGATGGGCTGTTGAAGCCTGGCGACGCGCTGCCTTCGGTGCGGCAAATCGCGGCGGAGTATCAGCTTAATCCAATCACCGTTTCGCGCGCCTATCAAGAACTGGCCGACGAAACACTCGTGGAAAAAAGAAGGGGACTTGGCATGTATGTGACCGATGGCGCACGCGAGAAATTGCTCACCAGTGAGCGCGAACAATTTCTGAAAAATGAATGGCCGGCTGTACTGGAACGGATGCGCAGCCTGGGGCTGAGTGTGAAAGAGCTGCTGGCGGGCGCTACCGTCGGAGGTGCGACATGAATGCCGTTAATCCTGTGGTCGATGTGGTTGTTAAAGCCAGCGGCCTCACCAAACGCTACGGCAAATCAGTCGCAGTTGATAACATCAGTTTTGAAATTCCGGCGGGTCGCATCATCGGTTTGATCGGGCCGAACGGTTCGGGCAAAACCATGACTTTGAAAGCGATGCTGGGCTTGGTGCCGTTTGAAGGCGAGCTTCGTGTGCTGGGGCTGGACCCGCGCACCCAGCGCGATGAGCTGATGGCAAACGTGAGCTTTATCGCCGACGTAGCCGTGCTGCCGCGCTGGTTGCGCGTGAGTGAGGCGGTGGATTTTGTGGCGGGCGTGCATCCGAAATTTGATCGCGCCAAAGCCGAGCGGTATTTAAAAAACACCAAGCTCACGCCGAAAATGAAGGTCAAAGAAATGTCGAAAGGCATGATCGTGCAGCTGCATTTGGCACTGGTGATGGCGATTGATGCGAAGCTATTGGTGCTTGATGAGCCCACACTCGGCCTTGATATTTTGTATCGCAAACAGTTTTATCAAAATCTGCTCGAAGATTATTTTGACGAGCAAAAAACCATCATCGTCACCACGCACCAAGTGGAAGAAATCGAACACATTTTGAGTGACCTGATGTTCATTCGCGATGGCCGCATCACGCTCTCGGCGACGATGGATGAAATCGGCGAGCGCTTTACCGAAGTAATGGTGCCTGCCGATAAAGTGGAAGCGGGACGCGCGATGAAACCGATTGACGAGCGCCAAGTGTTTGGCAAATCCGTGATGCTGTTTGACGGATCCGTCAATGGCGTGACCCGAGAAAAAATAGCGGCACTTGGCGAAACGCGCAGCCCCGGCATCGCCGATCTGTTCGTCGCCACCATGAAAGGAACCTACGCATGAACACGATGAAATGGCTGTTAAAGCGCGAGTTTTGGGAGCATAAGGGCGGATTTTTTTGGGCACCGATTGTGGTGAGCGCGATCATGGCGATCATCACTGCCGGGTCTGTGGCGATTGGGGTTACCAAAGGCAGCGAAGCAAACATACGGATCAATGGCCAGGTCGTCACAAAGCTGGCGGATCAGTTTTCGGGTGAAGAGAAAGCGGCGGCGGTTGCGCAGTTTGCGAACGGTTACATGGCATCAGGCGTGCCGCTGTTATTCGTCTTGTCGTTCACCATATTTTTCTACTGTTTGAACGCGCTGTACGATGAGCGCAAAGATCGCAGCGTGCTGTTCTGGAAGTCGCTGCCGGTTACCGACGGCGCAACGGTGCTCTCAAAAATCGCAATGGCGCTCGGGCTCGCACCACTCATGGCGTTACTTTTCGGCACGATTCTCGCGCTCTTGATCGTTGTTTTCATCAGCCTCGGCGCTGCTGCGATGGGCGTAAACATCTTCGGTGGCGTGCTGAGTTCGGCAGCACTTTATCTGGCACCGTTACAGATTGCCGCGATGCTGCCGATCTACGCGCTCTGGGCATTGCCCACTGTCGGCTGGCTGCTCATGGTCGGTGCATGGGCACGTTCCAAGCCGCTACTGTGGGCGGTCGGCACACCACTTCTTGCGGTTGGATTGATCGCGTGGTTTAACAAGATGCTGGCCTTTGGCTGGGATATTGATTGGCTATGGAAATACATTGTCGGTCGTGGCCTGCTAAGCGTCACACCCGGCTCGTGGTTCGCCTATTCGCCGGAAGATCTGGAGATGGTCGGCCGCATGAAACAAGTCGCCATGGGGCCACTGCTCGCCCAAACCTGGCAGCAAGTCACCACGCCCAATCTATGGATCGGCGCATTAGTCGGTGCCGCGATGATCTACGCCGCGATTCGGCTGCGTCGTTGGAAGGACGAACGCTGAAACAGTAGGCAATCAGCTAACGGGTGCGCAAAATACTGCGCACCCGCATTTCATACCCGTCTCCCTGCATTTCGTCGGCCACCACGCGACACCGGTTCGCATCCGCTGCATCCTCATCATTGACAACATTTCGTTGATTTTAGGGAGCCCGCAGTGCGCCGTCATTACCTGCTTTACCTGTTGAGCATCCTGGCCATTTATGTGCTCGCCGGTTGCGCACACACGAACAACGCGCCGCGCTCGGACGTGGCTGCGCACGCGGTTGCGTACATGGAAGCGAGCCTGAAAAAACACAAAGCGGCCGCCGTCGGCATTACCATCATCAAGCACGGCGAGGTCACATGGACGCGCACGTTTGGCGAACAATCACCGGGCGTTGCGGCCACATCCGCAACGATGTTCAACGTCGCCTCGCTCGCCAAACCGATTACCGCTGAAGTGGCAATGCGCCTCGTAGCTGCGGACAAAATTTCGCTGGATGAGTTTGTATCCGACGCATGGATTGACGCCGATATTGCCAACGATCCACGCCATAAAAAACTCACGCCACGATTGTTGCTGAGCCACCAAACCGGCTTCCCCAATTGGCGTTTTCAAAACAAAGATAAAAAGCTCGCCTTCAATACCGAGCCCGCAAACGGTTTTACTTATTCGGGCGAAGGCTATGAATATTTGCGTCGGTTTGTGGAAAAGAAAACGGGCAAAAATTTTGAAGCGCTGGTTGCGGAAACTGTCTTCACGCCAATCGGCATGAGGAGCGCATCATTCAGCGAACGAAGCTGGATGGCGGGGCGCTATGCGATGCCGATGAACCGTGATGGCGAATTCAAGGCTGCCGATCTGGCCAAAGAGGGCATGCCGAACCCCGCAGACAATTTATTCGTCACCACCAGCGATTACGCAAAATTCATGATCAGCGTTGTGAAGGATGAGGGCTTGAATCGCGCTGCGGCGGTTGAGCGGTTGCGTAAACACGTCGACATACCCGCGCCCGCCGCGTGCCAGCCATCACCTGAAAAACTCATCGTCACCGGCTGCCCGGACATCACCGAATTCGGCCTTGGTTGGATCAGTTATCGATTCGGCGCACGCACGATTCTTTCCAACAGCGGCAACGATTGGGGTGAATTCGCCATCGTCTACATCGAGCCCGCGACCGGCGACGGGATGATAATTTTTGTCAATGGCGGCAACGGTGTGCCGGTGGCAATGGACGCGATGGCGTTGCTGGATCCTGATTCGCTGGTCGCCGCGTTTGGGAGGGCGCAGATGGGGCGATAAATTGTTTCACCCCAAACTAATTGGGCGGTAATTGAATCTGTCGCAAGCATCACCATCTAATAATGCGATCCACATCTTGTTCAGTTGAAAGGACTCAATATGAAAATTCTTCTCTGGTTAATTCTGTTCGTGATTAGCTGGCCGCTTGCGATCTTGGCGCTGATTCTTTACCCGCTCATCTGGTTACTTTTGCTTCCATTCAGATTGATCGGTATCGCGGTCACTAGCGTGTTCGAATTGCTACGCGCAATTTTTTTGCTACCGTCGCGCTTGCTCAAAGGCGCTCGGTAAAGTCGCAATTCGTGGTGCCAATTGACGCCTTTTTAGCAGAGGCAGATACTTGAGTGTAGATAGACATGCATGAGTCAAACATGTGTTGGCTTGGTGCAAGGGCGCAATCAGCTATCTGTAAGTTGTGATCGTCGAGCAAGGAGAAGCGAGATGAAAAAAACTCTGTCGGTGTTTCGGGGCGTCGTGGTGTCGTTGGCCGTTACTTTGCTGTTGTCCAATTGCGCCACTGTCGAAAAATCAGCGCCAACGACAACGTTCTTTAACGATCATTTATTTGCGCCGCCGACCGAGCGCATTCACCGTGACGACGTGTTCGCGGTGAACGATGAAATGCGCCGTTATCTCGTCGGCCATATCGGCGCTCAGCTCCGCAACAAAGGCCTGCACCAAGGGTTATTTGACGCGCTTTACAGCCAAAACCAATTGAAGCTTGATTACGATTCTGTGCGCACCCGCAACGCGCAGGAGGCGTTCGCGGCGCGCAGTGGCAATTGTTTATCGCTGGCGATCATGACGGGCGCGTTCGCCAAAGAATTGGGCATCGGCGTCCGGTTCCAGCGCGTGTTTGTGGAGCAGGACTGGAGCCGCAACAACGGCATTTATTTTTCCAGCGGGCACGTTAATCTCACGCTTGGCAAAACGCTTTCCGAAGGGCCGTTTCGCTACGGGCAAAGCCATCTGCTCACCATCGATTTCTATCCCTTGAGCGAGAACGCGCGACAACACGCATACGCCATAAGCGAGAATACGATTATCGCGATGTATATGAACAATCGCGCCGCCGAATCATTGGTGGCGGGCGAAATTGACAACGCGTATTGGTGGGCGCGCGAAGCGATCCGGCAAGACCCGGATTTACTGATTGCCTACAACACGCTCGGCGTTATTTATCGTCATCATAAAAATTTGCACGAGGCCGAGGCGGTGTTCAACTACCTGCTCGCGCGCGAGCCAGATAATTTGCAGGTGATGTCAAATCTCGCCATCGTGCTCAATAACCAGGGCCGCACAGAAGAATCAGACGCGCTGACGTTTAGGGCGGCGAAAATGCAGCCTTACCCGCCATTTCACTTTTTCAATTTGGGCCAAGTGGCGATGCGCGATGGCAATTTCAGCGTGGCGAAAGACTTGTTTGCAAAAGAAGTTTCGCGCGCTGCCCATCATTCCGAATTTCACTTTTGGCTGGCGTCGGCCTATGTTGGTTTGGGCGAAATCCGCGCAGCGCAAAAACACCTGGCGATCGCAAACGAATACAGCGCCACGCCAAACGAACGTGCGCTTTATTCCGCAAAACTTGAACGGATAAAGTCGTATCGAAATTGACTCGCGAATTCAGTAGGTCACGTTGCGCAGCTACGTGACATCGGTGTGCATGCTGGGAAAAGTCAGGTCGCTGCGCAACCTGACCTACCGATTTGCATCGTGAAAAAAAACACTAGCACTGGCGCGGCGTTTGGAGCATTTATTGCTCAAACTACACGCCCATACTAGCGTTTAAAAATTCACTTGCACACCCACTTTCACCCCGCGACCCGGCAGCGGCGCGAGCCCGCGAATGGTATCGATGGATGATGCGTTAAACGCTTTTTTATTCGTCAAATTTGTGCCACGTAAAAATAACGTGCCACGAATATCATTTAATTTAAAACCATAGGTCGCGGCGGCATTAATGAAAGTGTATCCCGCTGTTCCGCCACCCAAATCATCGCGTGAGAAACGATTTTGTTTCGCCACGTTTTGGGCTTCGAAACGTGCGCCCCAATTATTCATCGCCCAAACCACACCGCCCGAGACGCGCAGCGGTGCCACGCGCGGAATCGGCTCGCCATTGCTTTGATCTTGCGCGCGGGTGTAGTCGATTTTGGCCTCTATATCCACCGTGTACGGCCCATCAACTACACGCTGCTTGCCTTCAATTTCAAAGCCGACAAATCGCGCGTCAACTGCGGTGTAGCGAAATTCGGGCAGTATTTCAGCTGTGCATTGCGACTCCACCGAGGTCGCGTCACCACAGTCGGTCACGCCGACGTTCGCCCCATTGCCATCGCTGTCACGATCAATGCCGGTGCGACGTAGCGAAATATAGTCGCTGAATTTTTGCGCAAACACGCCGACGCGCGCGCTTGATGCGCCATGCTTGAATTGCAACGCCAAATCAATCGCCGTAGAGCGTTCTTTTTTGAACGAGGGATTGCCCGCTTCATAGGCACCGGTGGCACCGTGCGGACCGTCAGCGTAGAGCTCGTAGAAAGTCGGCGCGCGCTGGGTCAACGCCAAATTACTGGTCAACGCAACGGCAGGGCTGAATTTATAAATCGCGCCGAGTGAACCACTACTGGCGGTAAATGTGCGCGTGCGGCCTTCGCCAAAACGCGCCGCATCTGACCCCGCTTCACCCTCACTTCGGATGCGATTTTTTTCTATGCGGGCGCCGAATTGAAATTTCATCGGCCCCGATTCAATTTCTTCAAACACAAACAATGCTTCGGTTTTGGTATTCGTCAAGGGCACGAACGCTTCTGCACCAAGCGCTGAAAAATCAAATCGCTCGGTTTGCAAACCGATCACGCCTTGCAGCGGTCCAACTTTCGCGTGCTTAACTTCCAGTCGAAAATCGTTGCCCTTATTTTTAAATGTTGTCTGCGGCTCACCCTCGTCGAACTCGGTGTGCTGGTAATCGGATTGATTGAATTTTGCAAACACGCCATTAACGAAGCCCTTTAAATCACGAAAGTTAGCCTCGACTGAATCGCGCTTCTGCTGCATGCGGATACGTACGCCGGGCTCTGCCACGGTGCCGTAATTGCTTCTATATTCCGAATGCATTGCACCGACATAGCCCCTATCAAGCTGATACGACGCACCCACCGCGCCGCCCTTCGAATCTGATCCCGAATTAACGACGCGGTTGCCGTTTTCCAAACCAACGCCGGTGCTCGCGGGCACTTTGTAATCGTCGGTGTCACGCGTAAATCCATCAACATGCAATTGAAATCCACCGCCGCCAAACTCTGCCACGGCGGAGGTGCCACGCTCACGTTCGGCACCACCAAAGCGCGTTTCGACTGAACCGCTGACGCCGGAAGTTGCGCTGCGCGGAATGCGGTTATCGACAATATTGACCACGCCGCCAATCGCCGCGCCGCCGTAGAGCAATGCCGCCGGGCCGCGCAGCACTTCAACTTTTTCCACCACCAGCGGATCAATCGATGGATTGTGATCGTTGCTTAATGATGACGCGTCAAGCGACGATCCCAGATTATTCAGAATGCGAATGCGGTCCCCATCAAGCCCGCGAATCACCGGCCGCGACGCGTTCGGCCCGAACCAGCTTTGCGAAACGCCGGGCAAGCTGTTCAGCGTTTCGCCGAGCGTGCTGCCTTTTTTCAACAACAAATCGGTTCCCGATAACGTTGAAACCGGTGCAACGACATCGCGTGCATCAAGCGGATTACCAATCACCACAACGCTTTCAATTTTTTGCGGTGCGGGTGTGGATGTGGATGTAGGAATAGCCGGTGTTTGCGCGTGCGCGGGGATCGATACCGAAATTGCAGACGCAATAGCGGCGCTGATTGCTGTTAATTTGAAAAATTGAATACGTGTTGAAGCCATGATTTTCCTCGACGCAAATTGCGCGCGTGCGCTAAAAAAAAACACAAAATACAGCTCGCGCGATCACGTCGCGCGGCCAGCTGTGCGATGACGGTTTGTGTTTAGCCGCGCGGCGGTGCGCGGGCGAGGGCAAGCCGATGGAGGTCGGCAAGTGCTACGAACTTCGTGGCCGACGGTAGTGTCGCCGCGCTGTAGATAATGGTTGCGGGGAGTTGCGCGGTGTTGTCGATCAGTGCGGTGGCTGCAAATGCCGCATCCCACGCAACACAGGCCGCCGCGTTATCTGAGCCGTCAGCCGCATGACCAAACAATGCATTCCAAAACTTGGTTTGCGCGTCGCGGGCAAGCACCGATACGAACACGTTATTCGCCGCACCTTGAGCGTCGGCACGCTCCACGCCTGCCGCCACGATGTTTTTGTTCGCATGCGCCGCACCGTGAAATGTCACCAGCATTTGCGCAGCGATCATCAGCGCGGCCATAATTAGCGACATCGTCAGCGGCGTCGTCAGCGGCATTGCGCGAGTGAACAAACGAAAAAAGTTGTTGTTAGTGTGCTTCAAAGGAATTAAAACGCCGCAGAGAAAAAAATCTAGATGCAACAGTGTAGCACGAAGGTAAAAGCAATATGGCCTTAGCGAAAAACACAAGTCTAGCATTGGCGGGCGTTTTCAGGCATTTCTGCGCCAAACAGCGCACCAGTGTTGGATATCGAAGTTTGCAACCATCTGCGGCGGATGTTTTGTCGTTCACCGCAAGCAGCGTTGCGCATAGCGATAAAATGATCGTTCTTTCATCCCGCCTCAACGCAAGTCAGGAAAAATCACATGAGCGATGACACCAAAGCATGCCCGGTTTGCGGCGAGACGATTAAGGCCGTGGCAATCAAGTGCCGGTTTTGCAATACCGATTTATCGGCGTTCGCCGCTGCGCGCGAGGCTGAAACCGAGGCACCCTTATTTAAAGGTCGCCCCGCTATTATTTATAGCGCATGGCAATGGATCATCGTGGTAATTACTTTAGGCATCGGTTTTGTTTTTTACTGGTTAAAAAGCCTGGGCACGCACTACGAAATCACGACGCAACGGATTCGCATTGAATACGGTGTGCTGTCAAAAACAAAAGATTCGATTGAGCTTTTTCGGATTGATCATTTTGATTTGCACAAGCCGCTCGGCATGCGCTTGCTGGGATTTTGTTTGCTGCATCTGCGTTCAACAGACTCAAGTTTTCAAACCGTGATTCTGTACGGTATTCCCGACCTGGAAGCGCTCGCCGACAAGCTGCGTGAATGTGGATTGCGTGAACGGACAAGGCGACGCGTGACGACGTTTGTGCAAGCGTAAATCCTTCGCCGTCATCCCGGTCGATGGAGACGCCATTCGGTGCGCAGGCCGGGACCCAGTCCACCGTACTCTCAATAAATTACACAACGCAAAATCCAGCCAACGCTGGGAGAAAATTTATATGCGCTACAACTAACGCAAAAAAACTCCTCCATCCTCGCGTAAACTCCACGCTCCCTTTTATTGTTGAAATTCAAATCCATGCTCGCCTCCATTGAATCCCGCCTCGCCCTCGAAATCGTCGCCAAACCCATCCAAATCGCCGCTGCCGTAGCGCTCCTGGACGAGGGTGCAACCGTGCCGTTTATTGCGCGATATCGCAAAGAGGCCACCGGCGGATTGGACGATATTCAGCTGCGTTTATTGGAAGAGCGTTTGCGATATTTACGCGAGCTCGAAGATCGTCGCGCGGCGATTCTGGATTCAATTGAAGAGCAGGGCAAGCTCACGCCAGAATTGAAAAAAAGTGTCGAAGCCGCAGAAGATAAAACGACGCTGGAAGATTTATATCTGCCATACAAACCGAAACGCCGCACCAAGGCACAGATTGCCAAAGAAGCAGGGCTTGAGCCGCTCGCGAATGACCTGCTCGCAGACCCGATGCTGACACCGGAAACCGAGGCGCAAAAATATTTGCGCGCAGAACCGGTGAAAGCGGATGAAAAAGATACCGTGGTGCTGGATGTGAAATCGGCGCTCGAAGGTGCGAAACAGATTTTGATGGAACGGTTTTCTGAGCAAGCTGGCTTGATTGGCCGAGTGCGTGATTACTTGGTCGCGCATGGCGTGGTGGAATCAAAAGTGATTGCGGGCCAGGAAGACAAGGGTGCTAAATTTTCTGATTATTTTGCGTATTCTGAAACGTGGAAAACCATTCCCTCGCATCGCGCATTGGCACTGTTCCGCGCGCGTAACGAAGGCTGTTTGACGGTCGCATTGCGACTGGATTCTGAAGAAGAAAAACCATCGTGGAGCGCACCGTTTAATCCGATTGAAGACATGATCGCGGGCAGCGCAGGTATCGCAAACAAGAGCCGCCCGGCCGATAAATGGCTTACCGAAGTGGTGCGCTGGACGTGGCGCGTCAAAATTTCGCTGCATTTAGAAACGGAATTGATGTCTGCTCTTCGCGAAAAATCGGAAGTGGAAGCGATCAATATATTCGCGCAAAACTTAAAAGATTTATTGCTCGCCGCACCGGCTGGCCCGCGCGCGACAATGGGGCTGGACCCCGGCATTCGCACCGGCTGCAAGGTTGCAGTGGTTGATAACACCGGCAAAGTGCTGGAGACGACGACGATTTATCCGCATGAGCCGCGACGCGATTGGGAAGGCTCGTTGCACACCCTCGCGGTGCTGGCGAAAAAGCACAGCGTCGATTTAATTTCAATCGGCAACGGCACCGCATCGCGCGAAACCGACAAGCTCGCTGCCGAACTTATCAAGCTTTTGCCCGATCAGCCGATGACAAAAATTGTGGTGTCGGAGGCGGGCGCGTCGGTTTATTCCGCATCTGAATTTGCATCAAAAGAATTGCCGGATTTGGATGTGTCGCTGCGTGGCGCGGTATCGATTGCGCGGCGTTTGCAAGACCCATTGGCGGAGCTGGTGAAGATTGATCCGAAGTCCATCGGCGTCGGCCAATATCAACACGACGTGAATCAAAGCCAGCTCGCACGCAGCCTCGAAGCGGTGGTGGAAGATTGCGTAAACGCGGTGGGCGTGGATGTGAATATGGCCTCAAGTGCCCTATTGGCGCGGGTTTCCGGCCTATCAGCTTCGGTGGCGGCAAATATCGTCACGCATCGCAACACTCACGGCGCATTCAAATCGCGTGAGGCATTAAAGAAAGTGCCACGGCTGGGCGACAAGGCATTCGAGCAAGCTGCCGGATTTTTGCGCATTGCGAATGGAGAAAATCCGCTCGATCAATCGAGTGTGCATCCGGAAGCCTATCCACTCGTCGAGAAAATTCTTGCGGACATTCAAAAAGACGTGAAAGCCGTGATGGGCGATGGCCGATTATTGAAATCACTTGAGCCCGAAAAATATGCCGACGAAAAATTCGGCGTGCCCACGATTACCGATATTTTGAAAGAATTAGAAAAGCCCGGCCGCGATCCGCGCCCCGAATTTAAAACCGCCACCTTCCAAGATGGCGTGGAAAAATTATCCGATTTGCAACCCGGCATGATCCTCGAAGGCGTCGTCACCAACGTCGCCGCGTTCGGCGCATTCGTCGATATCGGCGTGCATCAGGATGGCCTCGTCCACATCTCCGCGCTAGCCGAAAAATTCGTCAAAGACCCACGCGATGTTGTGAAAGCCGGACAAGTGGTGAAAGTGAAAGTGGTGGAGGTGGACGCGAAACGGAATCGTGTGGCGTTGACGATGCGGCTGAATGATACTCCTGTGCCTCGTGGCGGAAACTCAAGCCCTAGCACTGGCGTGGCGTCCCGGCCAAAATCGACTCAATCGGCACGGCCTGCTTTGGGTTCTGCACCTGCTACTCCACAGAGTAGCGCGATGGCGGCGGCGTTTGCTAAGTTGAAGGAGCGGGCTTAGGTTGAAAGGAGTTTGGTGCAAAATTCTCGAGGACGACTTTCCTTAACCTTCCAGCATGAATAATCGACTCACAACCAACAAGCCGAGGGTCATTTGTGGACTCAGTTAAGCCACTGCTAACGGGGCCAAAGCGACAGCACTTCCTTCCCAAGTTCTATCTTGAAGGTTTTTGCGCCGACGGCATGCTCGCCGTTTACGACCGCGACTCTGACAAAATTAGAGTTCAGCAACCACTCAATACGGCAGTAATCGGACACTTTTATACTTTTAAGGACAGCGAAGGACGGAACCGGTTTGAATTTGAGCAGATGCTCTCTGAGTGTGAGGCCAAAGCGTGTCCAGTTATAAAAAAACTCGCCTCCAAGGAGCAGCTATCTGTCGAAGAGCGGAAAGACCTTTCGATATTCGTTGCGCTTGCTGTCTCCCGATCACCGGACATAATCGAATCGGTAAAGCTACTCAATTCCGGCATTATTGATGACATTGCAAAGAGCATGTTCTCGAATGCCGAGCAAACTAAAGCGCTTGTGCGCGATAAGTCTAGCGCTAGCTCTTCTGCAGATGAACTTGAAATAGAAGCTAGCGCAATAACTAAATTCATTCAAGATGGTCACTACAAGGTTACGACGAATCACTCGTGGGCCGTTGGAATCGCAATTGGCTTGGCTTTCGAAATAGCTCCTCTTCTCGAAGGTCGAAATTGGCTTGTGGTTCATCGAAAGAGCGAAAACAAATCCTTTGTTACATCGGATGCACCTGTTATTTTGGGTACAGTTAAGCCGAGAAAACCCAGCATGTTTGGCATAGGATTCGGCAACACTGATGCAATGGTCACATTTTCCCTTACGCAGTCATGCGCACTAATGATATTTGGCAACAGTGGTACTTTGAAACATCGCGATATTGATGGGGATATTGTTCGCAACATAAATCTCATCATAGCAAGTGGATGTCAGCGATTTGTTATAGGGCGGGACGAAACTCTGGTTGAATCGTTAGCTAATAAGCTAGATCTCGGCAGTAAAAAATGGCGGCCAAGGATGCAACGCATTTTGTGATCTGATGACTGCTTGATAAATGGGGAACTCACCATGACCATCCATCTCGACCATCTCATGATCCCCTCCCGCAACAAAATCGCCTCGGCAAAACTATTGGCCAACCTCCTCGGCGTGCCGTGGTCAGAAACTGAAGTTGGCCAATTCGCGCCGGTGTTTGTGAATGATGGCTTGACGCTTGATTTTGATGAATGGGCGAACCCGATTCCGATGATTCATTTTTGTTTTCGCGTGAGCGAAGATAATTTCAACGCGATCCTTGCGCGCATTAAAGTAGCTGGCATATCCTTGTCGCAGCAGCGTGCGCGGGCCGGTCGATTTCAATACTGATACGCAGCACGGCGTCCGTATCGTTTACTTGAACGAGCAGGATGGTCATCTATGGGAAATGTTGGCGGTGAGTTATGCTCGTCAGGATTAAAAAAGGATTCTGCATTATGTTTCGTCACACCGCACTATCATTTTTGGCATGTGCTGCAATCGCGACGGGCGCGAATGCGGCTGATTTTACCCCGCCAAATCTGGTGGCCGTCACGCCGCGCATCGTCACGTCGGGCCAGCCGACGGTGAAAGCGCTGGAAGCGCTCAAGGAGAATGGTTTTGAGGCGGTCGTTTTTCTGGTGCCATCGGATATATCCGGGGTGATCGCAGACGAAGCGGATATCGTCAAAAGGAGCGGACTTGAATATGTTCACATTCCGATCAAATTCAGCAACCCGACCGCACAGCACTATGATGAATTTGCGAGCACCATGACGCGATTCGCCAATCGCAAGGTGTTGGTGCATTGCGAGATTAATTTGCGCGCATCTTCGATGGTGTTTTTGTATCGCGCGATTGCGCTAAAAGAAAATCCGCAAACAGCTTATGAATCGGTCGCGAAAGTATGGTCGCCGCGCGGCGCATGGAAACCATTTATTCAGGAAATGCTCCGCAAGAACAATATTGCGTTTGAGCCGTATTAGCGTACAGAAGAGGCTGCCTCAGACTCTACTGCGGCACCACCTCAAACACCAGAATCTGATTCCGATCAGTCGCCGATTCTGCTGTCGGGAAATTGTCATCGACCCCGGCATTGTTGATTGTTAGCTGCGTAAAAAAACCCATTGCTCAACGGGTTTCTTCGGGCATAGATGCTCGGAGATGCCCGAGGATACTGGGGGTTGTCGATTAACAATGACCAAAACATTCAGTATCTGGCACGATTGAGCGCTGAAGCAACGCCGCGCTCTGCAATCCGCACCACGATTTTCGGATTTCGTCGACATTTGATCGGTGTCGCGCATGCGGCGCTGCTAAAATTACCGCGTCATTCAACGGGGCGCTTGCGACATGATTTTGCGAAGAGAAATCGTTTATTGCAGCGCTGCTATTGTCGCGTTGACGCTGGCGTCAGCAGCACCCGTCGCTCATGCAGATGCAGCCGCAGCAGCAGGTAGCGACAAGTCCACTAGCAATATCGCTAATGAAATTGATCGTTTTCTGTCGCCGCTCTTTAAGCCCGATGAGCCTGGTGCCACTGTGATCGTCACGCGCGATGGCACGCCGATTTTTCGTAAAGCGTATGGCTTGGCGGATATGGAAACGAAAACTCCATTGGTGCCTACCGATGTGATGCGGATTGCGTCGATGACGAAGCAATTTACGGCCGCCGCGATCATGTTGCTGGCTGAGCAGGGAAAGTTGAAACTGGATGACGATTTCACGATGCATCTTCCTGATTACCCGAAGCAAAAAAATAAAATCACCATCGATCAATTGCTCACGCACACATCTGGCATCCCAAGCTATACAGAGTTACCGAGCTTCGAGCGCAATCGCGAAAAAGAGTTTACGGTTCAGGGGATGATTGATACGTTTAAAAACGAACCGCTGCTGTTCACTCCAGGCACGAAAATGCGCTACAGCAATTCCGGATATTTTTTGCTCGGCACAATTATTGAACGCCACAGCAAAATGAGTTACGCAGATTACATGGCAAAACATATTTTTGAACCGCTCGGTATGAACGATACCGCGTATGAAGGCCACGAGCGCAGCGGTAGAAAGCGCGTGAACGGCTACAAAGGCGGCGACAAAATCGAGCTGGCAGCGGCATTGAGTAACACGCAGCCGTATGCGGCTGGCGCGCTGGTTTCAAGCGTTGATGATCTGGCGAAATGGGATGCTGCTATCGCTGACGGCAAACTGCTCAAAGCAGAGAGCTGGCGCAAACTATTTGAGCCAAGCAATGTGGCGACGGGCAACGCAAGCAAAGTTGCGCGCGGCTGGTTCGCGACGGACATTAGTGGCAGTGATGCGCGATCACACAGCGGCGGCATTCAAGGCTTCATGAGTGACGGCGTGCGCTTGCCGAAGGAAAAAATCTACGCGGCAATCCTCTTCAATACCGAGTCGCCGCGCGTGAATCCGTCCATTCTTAATCAGCGCATTGCTGCCATCGCAATTGGCAAACCATACGGATTCACAGGTGTCGAAACAGCGTTTTACTTGCGCGGCACCATGAATAAATGGGCGTTGACGCAGCAAATGAAATCACGTGGTGCCAATGAATTCATCGCCGAGGCCGAGCTCACAAAGGGCGAACATGAATTCAAGTTTGGCTCGAAAGACTGGGCAAAAGTTGACTTCGGCGGCGGCTC
This sequence comes from Burkholderiales bacterium, assembly GCA_031370625.1. Classification (GTDB taxonomy): domain Bacteria; phylum Pseudomonadota; class Gammaproteobacteria; order Burkholderiales; family Usitatibacteraceae; genus UKL13-2. The sequence continues at coordinate 21,607 of JANMQR010000335.1, forward strand.
GCCGGAATCTCGCGCGAGCGTTGGTCAAGCGATGCCGATGTCCCTGATGGGCACGAACGTGAAGCTTACGATTGGCGAAAAAGGGCGGTATCGTTTTGTGCTCAACACAGCGGATGCGCTGTGGCCGAAGCTGCGGATTGAGAAAGTGGGTAAAGTTTAGTGCGCGATGCGCGGAAGCGGCGTGACGCAAGCCCCCGTCCACTACTGCGGCACCACCTCAAACACCAGAATCTGATTCCGATCCGTGGCCGATTCTGCGGTGGGAAAATTATCATCGGCCACGACGACCAATGATTCACGTCCGTTCGCAAGTTTGGGCCCGAAGGTGATGCCTTCGAGATTCGCAATATTGCCGACCGTGCTTCTGATGGTGTCGAAATCGAGTACGAGACGTTTGGTGACAGGCGTGTAGGTGGCACCTGTGAGCGATGCGGTGGCTAGAATATTGGTGGCGCTGCCCACATTGATTTCATACAGGCGCACTTGGTTGCCCACTACGCCGACAGAGAAGCTGCGTTCGAGCACGAGAAAGCGGGTGTTGCTGAGTGCCAAAATTTCAGTCGCACCGTTGACAGTGAAGCTGCCGGCGGGCGATGGTTCAGCTTGTACACGCTCAATCGGGTAGGCGTATTGCGCATTGGCGACGCCGCTGGCGCGGTCAAATACGGTGATGCGTGAGACCGCACCTGCCGTGGTGGTGGGCGACGGCCCATCCTGAAACAATGAGCCTTCCGTAATCACTGCGACGCGTGATTTATCGGGCGTGAAGGTGACGCCTTCAAAGACTAAATTGCCACGCGGGCCGGTGTCGGTTGCGGACATATTGAACATGCCGGGCAAGGTGTATTCGCGAACGTGCGTACCATCCGGGCGAATCTCGCGGATGAAAGGATTGATCACGCGCGGCGGCGTGGCAGTGAGCGAGCGATCGCCTTCGCTTACCCACAAATAGTTTCGCGTGACAGGATCGATGCGCACTGATTCAGGATCAGCAACATTGGCATCCGGCACTTTTGGATACACGCTGCCGTCAGGCTGCTTCATGCTGAATGTTGATGTGAATGCAATCGCGCTGAATGTATTGGCATCGTAGGCGAGACGTGCAATGTACATGCGCGGTGCGTTGGCGGAATCGGTTATGGTGCGATCATCTGACACGAATAAAAATTGATTGTTTACCTCGTCGTAGTCCACACCGGAAAGTCCACCTACCACGGTGCCCGCGTAATCGCTGCGGCGTGGCAATACTTGCTGACCAATTAATCGCAATGACGCGACCGTTTTTTCATTTGTGTTTGCGTTGTTGTCATCATCGCTATTACAAGATGCGAGTAGACCCAGCGCGGCAATCCCAATTGAAATAACGCCGATTTGAATCAGTTTTAACGAAGCCGAATGCATTGAATGATCCCTTTTTAAGATCGCTCAACATATCTGGTGCAGATGACAGTTATGTGAATTTGGTGGTGCAGCGAGTTGATGCGCATTTCCAGAATTCAGCGTATTATAACTATTGTTATAACTTACAATTAGCCGCTGGAGACTCTCATGCAAGCACTTAAACTTATTCAGATTGGTAATTCAGTTGGCGTCATTTTCCCGAAAGAAATCATGTCGAAATTAAAGCTGGAAAAAAGTGATACGGTTTATGTTACCGAGACGCCCGATGGTATTGCGCTGACGCCATATGATCCAGCGTTTCAAGACCAAATGACGATGGCACGTGAGTTGATGAAGGAATATCGTGACGTGTTACGCGAGTTAGCCAAATAACGATTGTTCATTAATGTCGATTATCTGGATTCAACGGGCCGTTGTTCTTGCGGCGCATGACGAGCAGTTGGCCGAGCACGGGGGTCCGTCAGGAATACGCGATGAAAACATGCTGGAATCCGCACTTGCACGCCCGCAAAATCTTATGGCGTACGGTGACCCCGACATCGCTGAACTTGCGGCGGCTTATGCTTTCGGCATCGCACGCAATCATCCTTTCGTAGACGGAAACAAGCGGACAGCGTTTGTAGCGATGATTTTGTTCCTTGCATTAAATAAAAAGTCACTAACTGCTCAACATGCCGATTGTGTGTTGATGATGTTAAAACTTGCGGCGGGTGAAATCACTGAGGCAAGTCTTGCCACATGGATTCGCAATCACCTCACCCCACGCAAGCCAAAAAAGAAATGACCGCACCCAAAAACACCGGCCCACTCGCTGGCCTAAAAGTGATCGAAATGGGTACGCTGATTGCGGGGCCATTTTGCGGCCGGCTGTTGGCGGAATTTGGCGCGGAAGTGATCAAGATTGAAGCGCCAGCGGACGACAAAGGCGAGGGCGGAGACCCGCTGCGCAAATGGCGCAAATTGCATGATGATGGCGATGAGAAAACCTCACTCTGGTGGTATGCGCAGGCGCGCAATAAAAAATCGGTGACGATTAATTTGCGCGAGGCGGAAGGTCAGGAGATTGTGCGCAAACTTGCGGCAACGGCCGACATTCTGGTGGAGAATTTTCGGCCCGGTACGCTGGAAAAATGGGGCTTGGGCTACGAGGCATTATCGGCGTTGAATCCGAAACTCATCATGGTGCGGCTGTCGGGCTTTGGTCAAACCGGGCCATACAAAGATCGCGTCGGCTTTGGTGCGATTGGTGAATCGATGGGCGGGATGCGCTATATCACTGGTTACGCGGATCGTGCGCCCGTGCGCGTCGGCATATCGATCGGCGATTCTCTCGCCGCGATGTATGGCGCGATGGGCGCGCTGATGGCGTTGCATCATCGCCACGCCACCGGGCGCGGGCAGATGGTGGATGTGGCGTTGTATGAGGCGGTTTTTTCGATGATGGAATCGATGCTGCCTGAATTTGGCATGACCGGTTTTGTGCGCGAGCGCACTGGTGCGTCGCTGCCGGGGATTGTGCCGTCGAACACCTATCTTTGTGGCGACGGGCAATACATCGTAATCGGTGCGAACGGTGATTCGATTTTCAAGCGCATGATGCATGCAATTGGCCGCGCGGATTTGGCGAATGATGCGACGCTCGCGGATAACGCGGGACGCACCGCGCGCACGCAGGAGCTTGATGAGGCGATTGGTGCATGGACGATTGCGAATACGCTTGGTGCCGCGCTTGTGGTGCTGGAGAAAGCGGACGTTCCAGCGGGTCGTATTTACTCCATCGCCGATATTGTGAAAGATATGCAGTTTCAGGCGCGCGAGATGATCGAGAAACATCAGCTTGGCGGTGATGCTGAGATATTGCTGCCGGGAATTGTGCCGAAACTATCTGAAACGCCGGGGCAAACACGCTGGATCGGGCCGAAGCTGGGCGCGCATACGGCGGAGGTTTTAGCGGCACTTGGTTATGACGACGCGGCGCAGGCAGCGCTGAGGTTGCGCAAGGTCATTTGACACGGTAGTTAATTTTCCTTACACTCATTCCTTACTAAATGTCAAGGTAAGGAATTAATATGGCTACCGCAACTCTGACCACCAAAGGCCAACTGACGTTGCCGAAAGAAATCCGCGACCAGTTCAACCTCAAAGCGGGAGATAAGGTTGATTTCATTGTAAAAAGCGATAGCACAGTCGTAATGAAACCCATCAACACCGATGTACGCCAATTATTTGGCAGCCTTGCGCATCTGTACAAAGGCCCGCCAGTTTCCATCAAAGAAATGGACGAAGGCATCGCGCGCCGCATGCGCGAAAAATTTCCGCCCCCGAAAAAAACGGGCCGTAAATGATCGGGCTGGACACGAATACGATTCTGCGCTACTTGCTGCGCGATGATGACAAACAGGCGCAACGGTTGGCGCAGCGTGTGGATGATGTTGTTGATGCTGGGCACACACTATTTATCAACGATATTGTGCTGGCCGAATTGGTTTGGGTGCTACAAAGAAGCTACGATTTTACTAAAGCCGGTTTGATTCAAACGGTAGAACAGCTCCTCGATTCGCCACATTTTGAATTCGAAAACCGTGGCGCGGTAACAGTAGCGCTGGCAATGTTTAGGTTGAACAAGGCCGGTTTCACCGATTGCATGATCGGCACCAAAAACAAACGCGTCGGTTGCGCTGTAACGCTTACCTTTGATCGCGCCGCCGCAAAATTGGAAAATTTTGAACATGTCTAAGCAACGAATTTATATCAACGATGTCGGCGTACGCGACGGTTTTCAGATCGAGCAGATTTTCATTCCGACCGAAACCAAAATCGCGTTCATCGACCAGCTCTCCAAAACCGGTTTAGCCACGATTGAGGCGACATCATTCGTGCATCCCAAATTTGTACCCAACATGGCGGATGCAGAGACGGTGTTGGCGAATATTGAACGCGTTAAAGGTGTCACTTATTCTGCGCTGACACCCAACATCAAAGGCATGGAGCGCGCCATTGCTTGCCATCAATCAGGTGCAAAAATTGATGAGATGAATTTGTTCATGTCGGCAACTGAGACGCACAATATGGCGAATGTGAAGCGCACCACCGCGCAATCGCTGGAAGATTTTGCGGTGATGGTGCCGATGGCCAAGAGCGTTGGTATTCGCACGAATGGCACGGTATCGACTTCGTTTGGTTGCCCGTTTGAAGGCGCGGTGGCTGAAGCGCGCGTAATGGACTTCGCCGAGAAATATTTGGCCATTGGTTTCGATGGTTTGACCTTTGCTGACACCACCGGCATGGCGAATCCGCGGCAGGTGGAGCGCATGATGCGCGAGGCGGCAAAACGTTTTCCGGACGCAGAAATCACGCTGCATTTTCACAACACGCGCGGCATGGGTTTGGCGAATGTGGTCGCAGGTATCACGGCGGGTGTGATGCACTATGATGCTTCGATTGCAGGGCTTGGCGGGTGTCCGTTCGCACCCGGTGCGACAGGAAATATTTGCACGGAAGATTTAGTAAACATGCTGCAAGACATGGGAATGAACACCGGTATTGATCTTGATAAATTGCTCGCAGCGGCGGTAAAAATTCCGGCAATTGTGGGGCACGATGTGCCGGGGCAAGTGATGAAGGCGGGTAAGACGATGCATTTGCATCCCGTGCCGGAAAAACTTTACACGGCATAAGAATTTTTCAACCGGAGGAATCATGTTTAAAAAAATAATTAAATTTCTGACAAGCGCATTCGCATCATTCGCAATTGGCGTTTTTGTTTTATCAGGCAGCAATGCTTTCGCACAACCCTTGGAAAAGAAAAAAATCACTATCGCCGTCGGTGGCAAAAGTCTTTTTTATTATTTGCCGCTGACGATTGCGGAGCGCCAAGGCTATTTCAAAGATGAAGGTTTGGAAGTTGAAATCCCGGATTTCGCCGGCGGGGCCAAAGCATTGCAGGCGCTGGTTGGCGGCAGCGCGGATATGGTGTCCGGTGCGTTTGAGCACACGATCAACATGCAGGCCAAAAAGCAGCCGATCAAGGCGGTGGTGTTGCAGGCCAATTTTTCGTCCATCGTGTTGGTGATGCCGAAAGATAAAGCCGCGAAATATAAATCGGCGAAAGATTTGAAAGGTTTGAAAATTGGCGTAACCGCGCCGGGCTCATCGACCAATATGTTTGTAAATAATCTATTGGCAAAAGATGGCTTGAAGCCGTCGGATGTATCGATTGTGGGCGTCGGCGCAGGTGCTGGTGCGATTGCGGCAATGGATAAAGGCGAGCTTGATGCCATGTCGAATCTTGATCCGGTGATCACACAGCTTGAAGCCACCGGCAAATATGTCGCGGTGGCCGACAGCCGCACTGAGCAAGGCATGAAGGATCTTTACGGTGGTGATTATTTAGCGTCGTGTTTATACGCGAATGAAGATTTCATCAAGAAAAATCCCGCGACGACCCAAGCGGCGGTAAACGCGATGGTGCGTGCATTGCGCTGGCTCGCGAAAGCCACGCCGGAGCAGATCATGGCGGTGGTGCCCGAAGCCTATTTGGCGGGCAATCGTTCGGTGTACAAACAAGCGTTGTTGAAAAACATGATCGGCTATTCGCTTGATGGGCAGATGAATATGAAAGCCGTGAACAATGTTTATGCGGTGCTAAAACAGTTTGAGCCGTCAGTGGTGGCGGCTGCGGCGAGTGGCGGAATCAAACTGGAATCGACATTCGATAATTCATTCGCGGTGAAGGCGGGGGCGAAGTATAAATAGCATTATTCAAATGCCAAAAACCAATACCCATGTGCGCTTTGGAGCAGAAATGCCCCAAAGTGCTTGCCAGGGCTAGAGTTTGTAATAACGATTTCCGCCCATGAACCCCGCGCTCAGCTTTCAAAATATCACCGTCACATTCACCTCGCAATCTGGCGGATCAAGTTACACGGCAGTGCGCGATACGACGATTAATATCGCCGATGGTGAGTTCGTGTCAGTCGTTGGCCCGACCGGTTGTGGTAAATCGACGTTGCTTAATATCGCTGCGGGTTTGTTGCGCGCATCGTCCGGCGAAGTAAAAATATTTGGCGAGCCACTCAACGGCATCAACGCCAAAGCAGGCTATATGTTTCAAGCTGAATCGTTGATGCCGTGGCGCTCGGCGCTCGATAACGTCACAGCTGGTTTGCAATTTCGCGGTGTTGCGCGTGATGAAGCAATGCAACGCGGCGAAGATTGGCTCGCGCGCGTGGGTCTGGCAGGCTTTGGCGCGCGCTATCCGCATCAGCTGTCGGGTGGCATGCGCAAACGCGTGTCGCTGGCGCAGATGCTGATACTTGATCCGAAAATAATGCTGATGGATGAACCATTTTCCGCGCTCGATATTCAGACGCGGCAACTAATGGAGAATGAGCTTTTGCAATTATGGGAAGCGGACAAAAAATCGGTGTTGTTCATCACACATGATCTTGAAGAGGCAATCTCATTATCAGATCGTGTGATCGTTTTAGCCGCCGGGCCGGGCACGCACCCGATTGGTGAATTTGTGATTGACTTGCCGCGTCCGCGCGATGTAGCCGAGATTCGCATGACACCGCGCTTTCTGGAATCGCATGAGCGGATTTGGAACGCGATGAAGGAGGAAGTGTTGAAGGGGTATCAGCAGACGAAGAATAAACTGATTAATTGATGTACGGTTTGGCGCTTCCGGGCGCATTGTTTTCGTGCAAAATGAAAGGCCGTTTCTAGCGGTGATTAAACTAAATAACAGCAAGAAGACTGTTAATCGCAACACAACGATGTGAAACCATATCTTTGCAAAAGGGAAGCAAACATGAATCAACCTGTCACAAACTCTGGCAACCAGAACCCGTATAGCGCGCCGCGCTCGCAGACCATCAGCGGTATTGACGACGATTTGCCACAAGAAGTTAAAATATTTTCGGTGAGCGGACGAATTGGCCGCGCACGCTATGTCGTCTACCTGTTTGGCTTGTCGATTCTTATCATGTTGGGTGGTTTCTTGCTCTCCCTTATCACCGCAGGTTTCGCCATGGTCCCGGCGTATATCGCGCTGCTGGTGATTCAATTCATGCTCACGATTCAGCGTTGCCACGATTTCGATACCAGCGGTTGGTTGAGCATTCTCATACTCGTACCGCTGGTGAATTTCATGTTTATTTTTATTCCCGGCACCAAGGGCACCAATCGTTGGGGAAGCAAAACGACTCCGAACTCCACGCCGATGGTGATCGGCGCGTGGCTCTGCGCACTGGTCATTCCACTGTCAGGTATTCTCGCCGCCATCGCGATTCCGCAGTATCAAAAATACGTCGAACGCGCTAAAGCAACGCAGGCGCGCTAGAGATAACACATGCGTCACCGTCAATTTCTGTGGGTAATTCAGATCGCGTTATTGGCGGTGATTTTTGGTGCGTGGCATCTCCTCACCACCCCCGGCCTCCTCCCCAACTTCGTGTTCGAAAACGACGACAAGGCCGCGTTCTTTTTCGGCGAACCGTTACGGATTTTCAAAGCGATTTGGGTATGGTTCACAGGTGGCGAAATCTATCCGCACCTGTGGGTCACACTTCAAGAAACCGCGCTCGCGTTTGTGATCGGCACGGTGTCAGGCTTGGGTGTTGGTTTGTGGCTGGGTCTCTCGCCGATTGCCTCCGCGATTGCGGACCCTTACATCAAAGCCGCGAACGCCATGCCGCGCGTGATCTTGGCACCCATTTTTATGGTGTGGTTCGGATTGGGCATTTGGTCGAAGGTGGCGCTCGGTGTCACGCTGGTATTTTTCATCGTCTTCTTCAATGTTTATCAGGGCGTGAAAGAAGTCTCGCCGGTAGTGCTGAATAACGCGCGAATGCTGGGTGCGTCCAAAGCGCAATTGCTGCGCTTCGTGTATTTACCGTCAGCCACATCATGGGTATTTTCCAGCCTGCACACGTCGGTCGGGATGGCGTTTGTGGGCGCGGTGGTGGGCGAATATTTGGGTAGCGCGAGTGGCGTCGGCTATCTCATTCATCAAGCCGAAGGCACGTTCGATATCAACACTGTTTTCGCCGGGATTTTGGTGTTAACCGTGTTTGCGTTGTTGCTCGATTATGTTGTCACGTTCGCCGAGAATCGGCTGCTGAAATGGCGGCCGGGGCAGGCGGAGACGGAGCGGGGATAGCAGGCTCTGGCTAGTACCGACCCCATCCCAGCCTTTGACCAACGGAAATCCCCGTGGGGCCCCTGAACCCCAGGGGAAGGAGCAAGTCGGTGAAAATAGAAACGTTGTGGAGGGACTGAAAAAGGCGGGAAAAATCAATACGTCATACAAGCCGCGTTCAAAATCCCCGCCGCAATTGAGATCGCGCCCAGAAAAAATCCCGATGCTTGTTTGCCTTCCGGAATATCACGCGCAATATTTGGCAGCGCGATTCTAGCAATGACAAATACAATCAGCTGAATCGCCAATGCGATGAAGCCCCAGATCGCCATATCGACGGGGTTCACGCTGTACTCGACCGCATTCGAAAGTGGAATCACCATGCCAATCAGCGTGCCAGTCAGGCTGAACGCCGCCGCCATATTGCCTTCACGAATGAGCGGGATTTCATGATATGGCGTGATACGCACATAGATCGCGACAAACATCGCCAGCAGGACCGAGGCGATACCGAGATAGATCAGAAAATCGTCGAAGCCAGCAAATGATTCCATGATTTGATATTTCATTTTTATTCCCGATTTTTGGTAAAAATTATTCGAAATAATGCGGTAGAAAACGACTGGTGTTTTTAGTGACGGGCGATTCATCTTCGCGAATGCCAATACCGGCGGGCTCGTCACCAATAATCCATGAGCCGATCACCGCGTAATTGTCTTCGCCGTTTGCACGAAAATTTGGCACCGGATGATATGCCTGATAAATAAACCCTTCGGCACCATATTCGCCGGGGATCGCAATTTCGCCCTGGCGCGACGTGATGGTGACATTCGCGCCTTCACGCGAGAGCAGCGGCTTTTTTACAAAATCAGTCACGAATTTTTGCGGCTCAAAATAGGCGGGCAGCAAATTCGGATGATCGGGATAGAGCTCCCACAGAATCGGCAAAATCGCTTTATTGGCGAGCAGCATTTTCCATGCAGGCTCGATCACGCGCATATCGCTATCGAGCAGATTGCGACCGAACGCCTCGCGCACCATCCATTCCCACGGATAGAGTTTGAACAGCGTCTTAATTTCCTGATTGTTGTCGTCGGCAAATTTTTTCGCAATCGCATCCCAGCCGATATGGGCGATGTCGATGAACTTGGCATCAATACCTGCTTGCGTCGCGACATCGCGCAGATAGTCAAGGTTACCAAGGTCTTCCTCGCTGTCGCCGACGCAGGAAAAGTGAATTGTTTTGCCCAATTCCTGCGCGATTTCCTGCAAGCGAACAATCAGCTTTTCATGAATGCTGTTGAACTGATCCGCATTCGGCTTGACGTCTTTCAACCAATACCACTGCGCCACGCTCGCCTCAATTAATGACGTCGGCGTATCGGCGTTGTACTCCAACATTTTTGGCGCGCCGTTGCCGTCCCAGGAAAAATCAAAGCGGCCAAACAGCGTCGCCTCATCGTTGTTCCACGAGCGCTCAATCAGTGGAATAAATTCTGGCGGAATCGCAAATTGCGCATACAAATTTTTATCGATCACATGCTGGGCGGCGGCAATGCACATTTCGTGGCAATCGCTGGTCGCGGTTTCGAGCGTATCAATCTGCGCTGCTGTAAATGAATAACAGGCGCGCTCGTCCCAGTAAATGCCATCAATAGAATGAAAACCAAAACCCAAGTCTTCCATTTTTTTCGGCCAGTCCGGGCGCGGGATTAAATTTTCTCGTTTCACGTTTTTATCTATATCAACCGGAAGCGGAATGACCGCTTGATCCGAAGCCGCCGCGACCGACGCTCGACGAGCCAATGGCTTTGCCCGAACGTGAAGGAGACGATATGCCGGATGATCCGCCGCGATAGCCATAGGAGCGACCGTAGTAAGGCATGACGGCACCGCTGCTGGTGCGCCGGTCGGTGGCGGGCTCGCAGTCCTGCGGGGTTTGACCCCAATCGGCGAGGCAGTCTTCCTTGTTCGCATAAACATCGCGGCGTGTTTCTTGTTTCGAGCACCCCACCAACGTCGCGCTCAGTGCCGCCGCACCGATCAAGACCAGTGAAATATGCGAACTCGATTTACGAATTTTTTTGAGCATCGACAATCCTCGATGAAGTTCGTTGGATTTAATGTGATGAATATTACCTTAACAACGTGCGGACATATTCCGGTAGCGCCTGCATGGCGTGATGTATTGCGCCGTTGTAGAACTGTCGATGATCGACTTGGCGTTCAGCTAATCGCCTATCGATTTCGGACGCACTGATTTTTCGGATGTCTAACGCATCTGACCCGCACGCGAAACCCCAAGTCGCGCCATACATCGGAATATGTACGAACCATGCGGTGACGATGCGAAATGTCGCGCGCAAATTCGCCATGCTTTCGCGTACGCGTGATGGATGCGCAAACGGCGAGCCGGTGTGGATCGTGAGTGCGCCACCCATGCCAAGTTTTGCTTTGCACTGCGCAAAAAATGCCTGCGAATAAAGCGCCTTTGCTTCGCCAATCGGATCGGTCAGATCAAGCGTGATGAGGTCAAATTTCTCACGGGTTTCATCAATGAGCTTGATGCCGTCATCAATCACGAGCGATAACCTGGGATCATCAAAAACGCCGCGATGCACGCTGGCAAAATGTCGTTTCGACATCTCCACCACCGCCACATCCAGCTCGCACAATGTAACCTTCACAATTGACGGATGCTTCAAAATTTCTTCCGCAGCACCGCCATCGCCACCACCGATAATCAACACGTTTTGCGGATTCGCCTGCGCGGTCGCCACCGGGTGAATCAAATTTTCATGATAGAAAAATTCATCGCGCTCGCTGACCATATTGCAGCCGTCGATGCGCATGAGTTTGCCGAAATCTTGCGTCTCAAAAACTTTGATGGTTTGAAATTCCGAGGTAATGGTTTCAAGCAAACGATCTGCGGTGAAGTACGCACCGGATTGGTCTGTAACCATCTCATCAATGCGAATTGTGGGCACGGTCATGCGGCCAGCGACGCGGTGATCGGCAAATCTTTCCCCCGCCACACGCGCTCCATCAGCACATCGCGCGGTTTCAGCACTTCAAGCAGCGATTGATAAAGCGCTTCGGCGCGGCCACTATTATCTGATGACACGTTGCACACATAAATATCGAGCGTGGCTTGTAATCGTTCCGGCCAGGTATGAATGGCCAAATGCGATTCCGCCAGCACCACGGCACCGGTCGCACCACCGGCCTGCACCTGATCAAAACTTTCAAACTGATAAAAATGCTCACCCAACACCGACAGCCCTGCCGCCTCGCACGCGCGCAGGCAGGCGGCGCGCAGCGTTTCTGCCGAGGTCAGCAGCGCCAGCGGCGGGCAATTGTAAAGGTCAGCAATAATATGAAGGCCCTTCATGGGATTTCCTTTGATTGAGGGCGGAGGTTCGTGCCACTTCAAATTATAATCATGGGTTGTTGAAATAGCTGTTCTCTCTCCTCACTCCAATCCTTACGACCCCATCATGACCCCAGCCACCCGCACCGACATCACCAACGCCATTCGCGCACTCGCGATGGATGCCGTCCAAAAAGCCAACTCTGGCCATCCCGGCGCGCCGATGGGCATGGCGGAGATGGCGGAGGTGTTGTGGCGACACCATTTGAAGCACAACCCGACCAATCCGCACTGGGCAGACCGTGACCGGTTTGTGCTCTCGAACGGTCACGGCTCGATGCTGATTTACGCGCTGCTACGCCTCACCGGTTATGACTTGACGATGGACGACATCAAAGCGTTTCGTCAGCTGCATTCCAAAACGCCTGGCCACCCTGAAGTCGCGATCACGCCCGGCGTGGAAACAACGACCGGGCCGCTGGGGCAAGGCCTGGCAAACGCCGTCGGTATGGCGATTGCGGAGCGCGAAATGGCACGCACGTTTAATCGCGATGGTCACATGATTGTTGACCATCACACTTATGTTTTCATGGGTGATGGCTGCTTGATGGAAGGCATTTCGCATGAAGTGTGTTCGCTAGCAGGCACGCTGGGACTGGGCAAATTAATTGGCTTTTATGACGACAACGGTATTTCGATTGATGGCAAAGTCGAAGGCTGGTTTAAAGACAACACGCCGCAACGTTTTGAGGCCTATGGCTGGCACGTGATTGCGAATGTGGATGGGCACAATGCCGACGCGGTGGATGCGGCCTTGAAATCAGCTAAAAAAGTCAGCGACAAGCCAACGCTGATCTGCTGCAAAACCGTGATCGGAAAAGGCTCACCGAACATGGGCGGCACCGATAAAGTTCATGGCTCGCCATTAGGTGACAAGGAAATCGCTGCGGTACGCGAGAGTATTGGCTGGCCGCACGCACCGTTCGTCATTCCGCAGGATATTTACGACGCGTGGGATGCGAAACACAAAGGCCAAGCTGTCGAGGCGCAATGGAATGCGGTGTTCGCCGCTTACCAAGCCGCGCATCCCGAATTGGCGAAAGAATTCACGCGCCGCATAGCCGGTGATTTGCCCGCGAACTTTGCTGCGACTGCAAAAGCACTGATCGATAAATCTAACGAAAAATCTGAAACCGTTGCCACCCGCAAAGCCTCGCAGTTCGCCATCGAGGCATTCGCGCAAACGATGCCGGAGTTACTCGGCGGCTCGGCGGATTTAACCGGCTCCGTATTCACCAACTGGAGCGGCACAAAAGCATTATCAGCAACGGCAGGCGGCAACTACATCAACTTCGGGGTGCGCGAATTCGGCATGGCCGCCATCGGCAACGGCATCGGCCTGCACGGCGGCTTGATTCCTTATTCCGGCACGTTCCTTACGTTCAGCGACTACTCGCGCAACGGCTTGCGCATGGCCGCGTTGATGAAGCTGAGAAATATTTTCGTCTTCACGCACGACTCCATCGGCCTAGGCGAAGACGGCCCGACGCATCAATCGGTTGAACATGTGGCATCGCTGCGCCTGATTCCCAACATGGATTTATGGCGCCCCTGCGATACGGTGGAAGCCGCGGTCGCATGGCAACACGCAATCCAGCGCAAAGACGGCCCAACCTGCTTGATCTACTCCCGCCAAAATAGTCCATTCCAAAAACGCGATGCTGCAACACTCGCCAACGTTGCGCGTGGCGGCTATGTGTTGTCGAAAGAAGCGGGCGAATTAAAAGCGGTAATCATCGCCACCGGTACCGAAGTCTCACTCGCAATGGATGCACAAAAAGCACTCGCGCTAGAAGGCATCCACGTCCGCGTCGTCTCGATGCCATCTACCTTTATTTTTGACAAACAAGACAGCGCCTACAAATCAACAGTCCTGCCAAAGTCCGCGCCCCGCTTGGCAATTGAGGCAGGTGTGACCGATTATTGGCGTAAATATGTGGGGTTGGATGGCGTGGTGATTGGGATTGATACGTTTGGCGAATCGGCTCCGGCACCGGTGCTTTATAAGCATTTTGGGATTACGGTGGAGGCGTTGGTGGGGGCGGTGAGAGGGCTTCGTTTAACAATTTTATGACCGCGACCCGAGTTACATTCGGGCGAATTGGGGGGGTAGTTGAGTAATTTCTGGGATAGCCTACGAGGGCTTTTCACACCTGACGGCAATACCTCACGCACTCAGCAGCTAATCGCACAATCCGAAGATTACGACGGATTTACCCGAGAAGATGCGGTTCGTCAGCTTGGGAGGCTAGCTGATCCAATTGCGCTTATTCCGTTACTGAGGCGAGCGAATGACTGGGTTCCGCAGGTTCGTGTCGCTGCGCTCGAAGCGTTACGCAGCCTAATGATTCCTGCAAATGCAACCGCGTTTGTTCAGCACCTGCCGGCGATCTTCCATCTGGAAAAATGCCAACGGGCAAGCCACTCCGCTTTGCTACAGGATTGTCTTCAATACCTCTGCAAAAGCGAAAATTCGGCGATGGTAATCGCGGGCCTAAACGCAACAGATGTACGGGTGCGTCGCTTATGCGTAAAAGTCGCTTTTACACAAGACATCATGCCGCCAAACGAACTTGTGCGGCGCGCAATTACTGACCCTGACCAAGCGATCCAGCAAATCGGAGCGTCTCAACTTTTTTCCCTAGGCATTAGCGATGTGTCGCTAGTAATCAAAGATGCAATTACGAGTCGCTCCGCTTCTGTGAGGCGCGCCGCTTTTCAAATCTATTCAACAACGGCAGACTTAAATTCAACTCTGGCCATGGCGCAAAAATTCTCTGTTGACGACAGTTCAATGGTACGCGAGTCCGCATTGGCTTGGTTCCTCGAAAAGCGCATAGATATTGGCAAAATTTATATGGACATTCTGGATCAGCCCGCAGTCACTGCAAACAGACTGAGAGCCGTAATATTGGGGATTTCAGAAGCCAACCTCAAACGTTATACGGATAAGGTTATTGAATATTGGTCATCACTTCTCCCAGCAGTACGCAGAGCAACTCTCATCTCAGTAGTACGGCTCGATCCAGGGCGAGGTCAATCAATATGTCAAGATGCACTCGCAGACGTGTCACCATCGGTTGTACTGACTGCTTACCGCCTTCTAGCCAAGCTCGGGGTGCGTTTCGACGCAGCGCAGCTATTTGATCTTGCCTCAGGGGAAAGACAGAATATAACAATCAGGGGGGCAACCAATTTAGCCCGGTATAGCAATAAGTGGGAACGATTGATATTCCTATTGCGTGTTGCAAATTCAAAAGCTCCCACGTTCAACTTTAAAAGCGAGCTCGCCAATTGGCAGCGCGAGTTCAATCGCAGCTGGGCAGCACCAACAACCGGGCAACTAAATACACTGAAGATTCTTATAGAAAATCAGCTCCACTTTCTATCAGTTGTTGAACGCGACCAGCTATCATTTGTGCTCAGTCATGCCCCCACTAAATAATAAAAGCGCATGCGCACGCCAGATACTTGGGAGATGGCTTCGCGGCACACTGACCGCATATGGGTAGAACATTAGTGGACCCCGTTGAAATCTCTCAAATCCCTTCCGACGTTCGCGAAGAAATCATGCACCGACTTGCCCGCACTGAGCGCGAGGAAGGTGTTCACATTCTGCTCGCGATTGAATCCGGCAGCCGCGCATGGGGATTCGCTTCGCCTAATAGCGACTTTGATGTTCGCTTCATCTACAAACGTCCCGCTGACTGGTATCTCGCTGTCGATTTGGAAGAGCGTCGCGATGTTATCGAATATGCGATCACAGATGACATTGATCTAAATGGCTGGGACATTCGCAAAGCGCTGCGACTGTTTTGGAAATCGAATCCCGCATTTATTGAATGGATTCAGTCGCCGATCAAGTACATTGAAACGGGTAGTTTTGCGGCGCAAGCACGCATTCTGCTGGCCGATGTTTACTCATTGGAAAGCGGGATGTATCACTACCGCAGCATGGCAAAAACAAACTATCGTGGCTATCTGCGCGCTGAGATGGTGCCGCTGAAGAAATATTTTTATGTGCTGCGACCGCTCTTATCCGTCCGCTGGATTGAGCGTTACGGTTCTGCTGCGCCAATAGAATTTGAAAAACTATTGCACCTGATTGATGGACAAACACCTTTGCTGGCGGCTATTCGAGAGCTTCTTGCCAAGAAGCAAATGACTCCTGAAATGGGACTGTCGCAACCAGTCGCCATTATCAATATTTTCATCGAGGATGAATTGAAGCGTCTGGACACGATGAATCCGCAACGCAGTGAAAAACAAGAGCCCTTATCAAAATTGAATGCGTTATTTCATTCTGTTCTCTGCGAATCCGCGTAACATCAAACGCATCCGCACCAGCCATTTCAACCCAAGGAAAAAGCCATGACCGTCTGCCCCATCGCCATCGTATCCGGCTGCGCCAAATGCCCGATTTTTAAAGTCTGCCCGGTGAAAGGTTTGATCGGCGATTACGTTCCACCCGCTGAAAAGAAAACCACAGCAGAGTCGAAAGCAAAATCGGCAGCGAAGCCAAAATCGAAATCG
Source organism: Burkholderiales bacterium (assembly GCA_031370625.1). Taxonomy (GTDB): domain Bacteria; phylum Pseudomonadota; class Gammaproteobacteria; order Burkholderiales; family Usitatibacteraceae; genus UKL13-2. The sequence goes on from JANMQR010000335.1 coordinate 38,112, forward strand.
GCAACCAAACCTGCTGCAAAAAAGAAAGCGTAAAAACGCGGATCTCCCGCACCTTCGGTAGCTGGCAGCAAAAAAGTGCATGCGTTGCCCGCCACCGCTGCCGCGAGGAATATAAACACCACGAACACCGTCAAGCCTGCAAAAAATTGACGCAACGGTGCAAAATTAACCTAATTTATAGCCGAAAACTGCCGTGATACGTCGTCGCCGGGTCAACCGAATATTGCACTGGGCATTGGTGCGAGTTGGTGATTGAGCGCAAAGCCGATTGAAAGTAGTCACCTAAACGCGCAATGAACTTGCTGGCAAGCGAATTCGTTCTTGCGTGCACAATGGCGATCTCACTCAGTTCCAGGCCTTCAATCACCATGCGCCCCGGCGTGCGGATGCACACGCGCTCGCCAGGTGACAATACAAAATCGAGCGGATCGTTTTCGAGTGTGACCCATACGCTGCCCTGCACGCATTGCAGGCACGTGCCTTGCGCGCGCTTGATCGTGACAAATTGATTTGCTTTAAGCGTTAGTGGCGTTTCAATGCATTCGCCAACGTTTTTAGTTATTGTATTCATGTTTAATCTCCTGCACAGTTATGTGAGATAAACTGATAATCAGGTTATTGCTTTGTTTTCTCACATCGCCAAGTTACCAATGAAGAGTACGATGCACAAACGATCATTTTTGGCTTTTAAGTTGAATTTCTTTCACATATAATTCAGACACCATGAAGCGACTTCCGCCACTCACCACCCTTCCCGTCCTTGAAGCTGCCGCGCGTTTACAAAGTTTTTCGGCGGCAGCGGCTGAGCTAAACGTGACGCATGGCGCGGTCAGCCATCAAATACGTTCACTTGAAGAACACTTGGGTGTCGCACTTTTTGCACGGGTATCGCGGCGGGTTGAACTGACGGCGGAAGGTGCGATGTTGGCGGAAGCGGTGCGCGCTGCGCTGGCGAAAGTTTCTGAAGCGGTCGAGGCGCTAAATCCGGCTGAGCGCGAGCGCAAATTGAGTATCAGCGTATTGCCTTCCTTCGGTAGCCGCTGGCTGATGGGGCGGCTCGGACGATTTCTACAAGCCAATCCGCAGTACGAGGTGTCGGTCGAGGCCAGCCCACGGATGGCGAATCTCACCACCGATGGCTTCGATGTTGCGATTCGCTTCGGCAAGCCGCCGTGGCCGGGACTGCATCACGAACATCTCGCCGACGACACTTATTTTCCCGTGTGCAGCCCCAGATTTCGTCGTGGCAAATTGCCGACCAAACCCGCGCAGCTTTCAGGCTTGCCGCTGTTTCGATCAGATCACGATAACTGGGATATCTGGCTGGCAGCAGCGGGGCTGGAGATAAAACCCAACTACATCGGTGTCGATTACAACGACGCCACGCTGTCATTGCAACGCGCGATTGCCGGCGAAGGCATCGCGATGACGCGCCGCTCACTGGTGGGCGACGATATTGTTAACGGCAATTTGGTGCAACTGTTCGATTTCGAAGCGCCGTCACCGTATAGCTATAACCTTGTTTTTCTTCCACAGCACGCATCAAGCCCGAAGGTGCGCGCGTTTCGTGATTGGTTAGTGGCGGAAATTGATTGGGAATAGTCGGCATGACTGCACAAAACTTTGAACTCACTGCAGCCGATGGCTATCGTCTCGCGGCTACGCATTTCAAACCCGATTCAGCTGAACATTCAAATGGCGCGAGGCATTCATGTCGTGACCACCGATTATCGCGGCATCGGCGATTCAAAATATGTTCCGTTGCGTGGATTTGAAATGGAATACGCCGATTGGTCACGGCTTGATTTAGCGGCGGCTGTGCAATGGGCGACAGAGCGCGGTCGCACGTGGTTGGTTGGCCACAGTTTGGCCGCGCATGCGATTGGGCAATTGCCAAGACCGAACGATTTACAGGCAGCCTATATCTGCGGCGGCGGCGCAGGCTGGCACGGCTGGATGCCGTATCCAGAACGGATCAAAGTGTGGCTGATGTGGAATGCGCTCGGCCCGATCACCACGCGCATTTACGGCTATCAACCCATGAGCAAATTCGGCATGGGTGAAGATTTACCGTTGGGCGTTTATCGCGATTGGCGACACTGGTGCAAGTTTCCGCATTACTTTTTCGATGATGCCAAGGCAAAGTCGATTACGGATCGCTTTAACGATGTGCGAATTCCGATTGCGGCGGCGGCGGCAACCGATGATCTGTGGGCACCACCAGCATCGCGTGATGCATTTTTCAAAGGTTACGCAAATGCAAAGGTCGAGTGCGTTGATTTGTCGCCACGCGATTTTCACGTGTCAAACATTGGGCATATGGGTTATTACCGCGCTAGTGTAGGCGAGCGACTTTGGCCGCAAATATTGTGCTGGTTGCAAGCACACGGACTACGTTTGCCCGAAGCGATGAGCGCGCCGATGAGTGGGTCTGCGCACGCAAAACAATCCTACTAATGCTAAGGCAGGCGCGGCGTTTGGAGCAAAAATGCTCGAAACACCGCGCCCATGCTAGAGATAGAGTCTCTTCAAATCTTAGCGACGATAAGGATTATCCGGCGCACGGTCACGATTATTGGGCACGCCATCACGATCACGGTCACCACGATTCCAGCGGCCGCGCTCTAGCTGCCAGCCGTTGTCGCGCTGGGTCCAGCGGGGCTCGACATAGTAATGGCCTGATCGATTTCGTTGCCAGGGGCCTCTGCGCCACGCATGGTGGCCGCGGTTTGAATCCCAATAGCCGGGTGCCCACGTATAGCCGCGGCGCGGTGATGGCACGGCCTCGTAACGCAACGCTGGCGGCGCATCGTTGAGGAAGATTCTTACCTCCGCAGTGGCGACACTAGATTGGGTCACGCCAGCGAGCGACGCGGCAAACACCAACGCAGCTAGGGGTTTATTGAATTTCATTTCGTATTCTCCTTGGTGCGCTTCAACCGGATTCGCGCAAATGCACGAGTCAATGGCCTGCTTGCAATGCATGAGCCAACTTGAAGCTAAAACCAATCTAGGCCGATATACGCCTAGTCGGTGCGATGGCGCACACACCGTGGATGGTGCGTACAGGCTGTTAACGAGGCGCTGCGTCCAACGCAAACTCGGCCGCAATCAATGAATATGAGCGCTGTCGCGCGGCGGGATCGTGCGTCCACGTGTTGATGACAATTTCATTGAGCCCGAATGTTGCAGCGAGTGCATCAAGGCGCGCCTTGACTTGAGCGGGCGTGCCGACGATAGCTTTGTCGCGGAGAGCAGCAAGCGTTGCGCGCTCGGCCGCGCCGTAGCCCGCGTAAGCCGAATCCGCATCTTCGGGTGACACCAGCGGTGTGCGCAGGCCTTGTTCAAAACCAATGCGCCAATGTTCGCGCGTTTTCAAAAGATGGCGCGCTTCGGCTTCGGTTGGCGCGGCCAGCGCCCACACACAAATCGTCGGATGCGGTAGGGGGTGCGCGGCACTTGGTCGATATAAATTGCGATACAGCGTCAATGCTTGTTCAGTGCCACGACCCTCAGTAAAAAAATAAGCATAGGCATATGGCAGGCCGAGATAGGCGGCAAGCTGCGCGCCGTAATCAGACGAGCCCAGAATCCACATCTCGGGGGATGTTGGGCCTAGTGGATGCGCCTTGATGTCACGAAAAGCGTGGCCTGCTGCCAACGGTTTGCCCGATACCCATGATTGCAAATCCTGCACTTGCTGAGGGAATTCTTCTGCCGCGTTTTGATGCGGATTGAGCGCGAATGCGGTTTTACGATCCGAGCCCGGCGCACGACCAACGCCCAGGTCAATTCGGCCCGGCGCGATGCCTTCCAGCACACGAAATTGCTCTGCGACTTTTAACGCGGAGTAATGCGGCAACATTACGCCTGCACTGCCAACACGAATACGCTTCGTGGTCGCAGCAATCGCAGCCATCAGTATTTCCGGCGCGGTGCCGACAATGCTGTCGCTGTTGTGATGCTCCGACAACCAGTAACGGTGATAGCCCAAGCGGTCGCAGTGTTGAGCCAGCGCGATTGATTCGCGAATCGCGAGATGCTGGCTGCTGCCCTCAGCGGCGGGCGATTGATCGAGTGCGGAAATTTTTATCATGGGGGATTTTGCAGCAGCGTCTGGCAGAGATGGGTTGAAACTATTAGCTGGGGATTAACGACTAGCTTATCCAGTCCAACAATGAAATATAGTTCAACACTATGACCCAACAAAAAACGCCGACCAACGCTACAGAAAGTCTTGCCCGCCCGAACTCAGACACACGCATTGCCGTCATTGGTGCAGGGATCGCGGGAATGGCTTGCGCCACTGCGCTGCAACAAGCAGGCTATACGATAAACGTGTTCGAAAAAAGTCGCGGTGCGGCGGGGCGCATGAGCACACGGCGGGGCGGCAATGATGGTGTGCAGTGGCAATGCGATCATGGCGCGCAATATTTCACCGCTCGCGATCCTGATTTTCAGGCAGAAGTCGCACACTGGTGCGAGGCCGGCGTGGCAGCGTTGTGGACGCCGCAATTAAAAATTATCGATGGCGCTGAATTGCGTGACGTCGAAAAAAAGACGCGTTACGTCGGCGTACCGCGCATGACCGCCCCCGCAAATTTTCTTGCGGATAAGCTCACATTGACCACGCAAGCCACGATCAAACAATTGCAACGCGATGAAGATGGCTGGCGGCTGGTATCGGCAGAGCATGGGTTGATGGGCGAACGTTTTGATGCAGTTCTGGTGGCGATCCCTGCGCCGCAAGCTGCTGTGCTTTTGCCATCAGCAGCGCCCGCATTAGCGGCAATCGCGGCAGCGACCCAGATGCGCGGCTGTTGGACACTGATGCTGCAATTCGCGTCACCCGTTTCGCTGCCGTTCGACGCCGCGTTCGTGCACAACAATGCATTGAGCTGGATCGCGCGCGACAGCAGCAAGCCTAGCCGAGCGGGACTGGAAAGCTGGGTACTGCAGGCTAGCCCGGAATGGAGTGAAGCGCATCTTGAAGATAGCGCGGACAATGTTGCCGCGGTGTTAATAAAAGCATTCGTTACGTTAGACGGGTCAACACCGTCGACCTGGACGGCGCATCGCTGGCGTTACGCCAGCACGGAGCCCGCGCAGTCGCAAGAGTGCGTGTGGGATGCGAAATTGGGCATTGGTCTGTGCGGTGATTGGCTGAACGGCGGCAAGGTGGAAGGCGCGTGGTTGAGTGGGCAAGCACTGGCGCAACGTTGGTTGGACACGAATTTATGATGCCCGCCGATTCACAAGTCAGCATGCGTCCAGCACTTACCTCTGAAATTGCCTGCATCGAAAATATGATGCAGTTCTACAACGACGATTTGAGTGAATCGCTGCCGGTAGATTTTGCTGCTACGGGCTTGTATGCGTTGCGGCCCAAGGCGCAGTATTGGTCGAAACCCGGCGTGGCACCGTTTGTAATTTATGTTGGCGGTGAATTGGCCGGGTTCGCGGTGGTGGATGATGAAGTGATTCAACCGGAAAGCTGTTACAACATGGGCTACTTTTTTATTGCGCGGCGTTATCGCGGGCGGGGCGTAGGCAAATTAGTAGTGCGCAAAATTTTTGCGCAATTTCCTGGGGCGTGGGAAGTTTATTTTTATACCAATAACGAGGCAGCATCTCAGTTTTGGAATGCCGTTATGGCGACATCATCCGCGCGTGATGTTGCCATGTCAGCGCAAACAATCGATGGCGAGCCGTGTACACTTTTCAGCTTTTCGACTTCGGCAAAATAGAGCCATTACGCCGCAATCCCGAGCAGCCGCTTTTTTAAATTCTCCGTCGTCGGCACCTCGCCAATCCAGCTCGCCAGTACGACAATGGTGAACGCGGCATCGACGATAGTGCCAAGGCTTTTGCCGTTGCGAAAAATTTCTAGTTCGCCTTCGCGGAACACGAATGTTTGCGTATCACCTGATCGCGTGTCAGGAATGAGCTTGAGAAATTTCAGCCGCGCTTCATTGCTCATCACGCATGGCGATTTGCAATTGGCGTTGAGATAAACGTCCCATGCTTTTGCGGAGTCATCGCGTGTTGCATCGCGCAGCATTTTCATGTGAACCACGCGCGGTGTGGTGGCTTTTAATATGGCGGATTCATTTTGCTGGCGTGCGGGCAAATATAATGCGGCGGCGTAAACCGGGATGCGCAAAAAACTGTATTCGCGGATGCCTGCGCCGTTGAGAACGAGCGTCTGTTCATTGACCGTCCATGTGTCGGGCAATTCAGTTTCGCCCACTTTTACGGCCGACGCCAAACTGGGCACGAGCAATAGCAGAATCAATATCATCTTCACGTGGGCGAGCGCTTCCGCTTAACGCTTCGCCACAGCACTATTGCCAGTGCGAGCAGGATTAAATCTTCGAGGAGCGTAAACCAGGTGAGTGGGCGCGCCCAAAACACACCGAAACAACCGCAATTCGGAATATCCAGGCCACGCGCCAACGCGATAGCTAACCAAATGAGATAAACAAAATGCAACGCAATGACGCTGAGCGCGGCGACATGAATGCGCCTGCCAATTGCCAACCATATCGCCAACGCTAACTCGAAAATCGCGAGCGCCCAGGCTGAAATGGGGATCAACGGTTCTGGTAGCAGCACGTAACTTTTAATCACTGCATAGAAACCCGGCATGTCGGCGAGCTTACCGATGGACGAAGCAGCCAGCAACAATACGAAAAACCAGCGGATGCCGGTACCGACCAGACTCATGATGCGTTAACGTACATCAGGGCTGGCGACTGATCGTCCAGTCATACGCAATAAAACCAACCGCATAATCTTCAGGGACTTTAACGTCGCGATAGCGATTAACATAGGCCGCCAACGATGGCGCTTTTGCCAAGAAATCTTGGGTATAAAAATCGAGAATTTCGGACACCGTGAATTTTTTCGCGGCATCATCAACCTGCACATTGCGTGCTTCGTTAAAGAATTTTTTTGCCTCGCGATCCAGCTGCATTTCCAACTTTTCCGCCGTGAACACCTCTCGCGGCAAATGTGGACAACTGACTGACATGCAATTCAATGCGACATGAATGCGCGGATCGTTGAGAGGGCGAATGATCTTATTTTCATAGTCGTAGAGCGAAATCGGTTCGCCGCCAACTTGCACCTTGCCGAGATAGAAAAATCCCACCTTTCTCAATCCTGCATTCGTTTCAGGGATGCCGGTTGCAACCACTTTATGCATCGCCAGTGCGTTGTAAGCGTTGATGTGAAAGGCTAAGACGTGCGATGGCGTGGGAAAAAATTCGGGGCGATTGTTGGGCCCGTGGTCGTACACGTAGGCCACGAAGCGATCAAGATCAGCAGGATCCCGCGCGACTCCCAAAAAATTTACGCGGCCTTGATCATCAACGTGTTTCTCCAGCACACGCGCCCACGCGTCGTACGGTGGCGGTGTGGGCGCTGCCGCGTTCACCGCGGGACGCGGCACCGACGCACAGCCTGCAAACAGCAGACTTGCCAGAAAAGCCGTCCAAACCAGCATCATTTTTTTCATGTGATCTTGCCCCTAATTACGGCTATTCAGCCGCCTGCGCCATTGCATCGATTTTTCCTTCAACCGCATTCAAATCATCTTTCGCACGTCCGCGCGCGTTCTTGCGCGTGAGTGAAACTTGAATCTTCGTTGGCATTTTGTCTTCAAATCCGCCGGTAACAGGGTTAAAGAACATCATTTTATTTTCACGTTTTACTTCCGCTGCCACGAGCAAATAATCATCGCGTTTCGCATTGTGAACGCACATTGAAATCGGCCCTTCTGGCGTCATCACCATAAATGAGCAGGCCTCACAGCGCTCTTTGTCGAGGGCTTTGGAATCCATAAAGTTGTGAACAAAAAACGAAATCTTGCCGACTTTGCCGCGCGCAGCAATGAAGTCGCGGCGCTCGCGCCAGACGAGTTTTGCGAAGCGGCTGATGACGCCAAAAAGTACACCGGGGTTTTTGAGAAAATAACCGAGGGAAGTTTTTAGTACTTCATTTTTATTTGCCCGATTCACCGTCAAATGCGCACTGGAATCGAGGATGTGCCGGACAAAAGCGGGATCATTGAAAAAATCATGCACACGTCCGTTAACGATAAGCCCGTAGGCGTAGCCGTTACATTCCGCGTGGCCTGAGCTGGCGGCATCGAAATTAAGATTGGCATTCGCACCGTCGCGTATCGCATTTATCACGGTGGCTGGATTCACCGTTACCCGCTCACGCTCGGTGCCACGACCCATATCGGCACCCACCTGGAACGATGTGAATCGCACCACATCTGCATGCCGCACAAAAAACTTTACCAGCGATGGAATCTCGTGGAAATTCCTCGGAAACGCGGTGGTGTTGAAAATCACGGCCAATGGCAAACCACGCGCACGGTTGATATATTCCTCGCGCAGCACATTTAGCTCGGCTTCGGAGGCGAAGCCTTTGCGCTCTTGTGTCATGTCAACATGGAAGGCTACGTCTTCCAAGCCCGCCTCGCAAAGCTCTTCCAACATGTCACGCGTCGCCTTAATGCCATTGGTAAAGAGCGAAGAGCGCAGACCTTTTTGTTTGATATAGCGAACAATCGCGACCAACTCCTCGCGCTTACACAACGTCGGGTCGCCGCCTGTCACTTGCACATCGGTATTCGGGCCGTAATGATCGTAAATCATGTCGATACGGCGATAGACTTCCTCGATAGGAATATCTTTGAGCGCCTCGGATGATTCCGACAGATAGCAATATGAACAATCCAGATTGCAGCGCTGCGTGATTTCAAGCGCAACACAGCCAATCGCCATGCGCCGCCCGATCATCTGCCAGGGTGCCCATTGGTTTGCGCCCTGCATTCGTTGTCGGGTGCGCTCCAGTGCGGTCAGACCGTCTGCTGTTGATGGCAGTGTGTAAGGCTGCCAGTTTTTAATTTCTGTAGCACTCAGAATGCCCAATCAATGATTCCCTTTGGTTCTGCCTTTTAACGCAACGATTTAGCTTTCGATGGGAAGATCGCCCCATCGAAATTTTGTGGTCTTGCGCAGTTATACGGGCAAGGCGCTTTGCTGGATGTTAAAGCGCCCAAGTCGGTCAGCGCTGGCCCGTGGATGATTCTTGACGCAAGCCCGACTCACGCCAGCCTGCCATGTGACCAGCCAGATAGCGCACATCACGAAACCCGGCCCACTGGAGCGTCCATTTTGCCCATGCCGCACGCGGGCCAAGTTCGCAGTAGACAACGACAGGGGCATCATGCGGAATGTGCAAATTTGCAAGTTGTGATGGCGACCAAAATGGTACACGTTCGGCACCGGGTACATGACCGCGCTCGTACTCCCATGCTGAACGCACATCAAGAATCGTCATTTCCTGTCCTGCGGCCAACAGCAACGTGCCTGGCTCCGTGCGTTGGCCGACGCGGATGTCGCGCCACATCAGCAAGCCGCCGATGGCGAATAGGGCAGCCATAGCGGCCGTAGTCATCCATATTTTTTTCTTGCGGGATTTCATTTAAATGCGTTTGCGCACCAGGCACTGGAATAATTAACAGAAAATAGAGTATCGCGCATCATGATCGTAAGGAAACCAGGAATTTTCCGACTTCTGTTGCGAGCGAGCTTTTTTGAATCCGGCGATGCCGAATGGTCGTATTTATTGAGATAGACGAAGTGCTGCCTTACAGCATCCGCGATGGCCTAAATTGCCAAAAAAGCTCTATTATTTGTAAATATCCTAATTACCAGACGTCAACACGGGGACTATTCATGCACGCAACGCTGCATTTGATGAAATCGCGCGGTTTTCCGCATTTAAGCCGCAAAGTTCTCGATACATTGCAAGTCAATCTTGGCTATAAGTGCAACCAGGCCTGCTTTCACTGCCACGTGAATTCGAGCCCGGATCGCAAAGAAATGATGTCGCTCAAAACGATCAATGATGTGATCGCGTACATGCGTGCCGCAAAAATCAAAACTCTCGACATGACCGGTGGCGCGCCAGAACTGAATGATCACTTTCGTCATCTCGTCACCGCCGCGCGCGCGATGAATGTGCGGGTGATTGATCGTTGTAATCTGACCATACTGGAGGAGCCCGGGTTTGAAGATTTGGCTGAATTCCTCGCTGATAACCAGGTAGAAATCAGCGCATCGCTGCCTTGTTACAGCCAAGAAAATGTCGATAAGCAGCGCGGCGAAGGCGTATTTGAAAAGTCGATTTCAGGGCTTAAAAAATTAAATGCGCTGGGCTATGGTCAGGCTGATAGCGGGCTCACGCTTAATCTGGTGTTCAATCCACAAGGACCCAAGCTGCCGCCTTCACAAGAGGCGCTGGAGGCGGATTATCATCGTTTGCTAAAAGAAAATTTCGGCATCGTGTTCAATCATTTGTTCACGATCACCAATATGCCGATTCAACGTTTTGGCTCGACCCTGATTTCCAAAGGGCAGTTCGAACCCTATATGGATTTGCTGGTGTCTTCGTTTCAGGCGCACAACCTCGACAGCGTAATGTGTCGCACGCTACTTTCTGTTGATTATTTGGGCTTTGTGTACGACTGCGATTTCAACCAAATGCTGGGCCTGCCGCTACAACATAAAGACCATTTAAAAACCCATCTGCGCGATCTGATGCATGTTGACTTGCTAGGCAATCACATCGTCGTGAAAGATCACTGCTATGGTTGCACCGCCGGACAAGGCTCCAGCTGCGGCGGTGCGCTGGATGCGGATAATGGCATGGTGGGTTCACTCGCTGCAGCGGAGTAGCTGGCAGCAAGTTGCACAGGTCTGAGATACGATAACGTAGCCCGTGTCGCACGGCTACGAGCATACTGATCTTTGTTTTGATTCTTCAAGACTAATCACGCCATTGAAAGGCGCTGCATGAACTCATCCTCAAAGCAACGCTCATCACGCACCAAACAAAGCGTCGCGGCCAATAAACCCATTAATCTCGCCCTGCAAGGCGGCGGCGCGCATGGCGCGTTTGCGTGGGGCGTGATGGATAAATTGATTGAGGATGGCCGCCTCATAATTGATGGCATTTCCGGCACCAGTGCTGGCTCCATGAATGCCGTTGTCTATGCTTATGGGCGAACGACGGGCGGTGCGGATGGCGCACGCGAAGCGCTGGAAAAATTTTGGAAGGCGGTGTCCGATTCGGGGCAGCGCTTTTCAATGGTCAAACAAATGTTTCAAAATCCGTTTTCATTTGGGTCAGAAAAAAGCTTTTACAACACTTCTCCATCGCCCTCGTTTGAGGCCTTGAAGTTTATGACCGATAGCTTTTCACCCTATCAACTCAACCCGACAAACTGGAATCCGCTATTGGATTTACTGAATGGTCAGGTTGATTTTGATCGTTTGAATCAGTGCAAAGAAACCAAGTTGTTTTTGTCCGCCACCAACGTGCGTTCGGGCAAGGTTCGGGTCTTCAATACCCATGAGATTACCGCTGCGGCGGTGATGGCATCGTCCTGCCTGCCGAATCTTTTTCAGGCGGTGGAAATTGACGGTGAACATTATTGGGACGGCGGCTATATGGGTAATCCCTCGCTGTTTCCCCTGTTCTACAACACCACGACAGGCGATGTGTTGATCGTACACATTAACCCGATTGAGCGCGACCATATCCCACAATCGCCGAGTGAAATTTATGATCGCGTCAATGAAGTTACATTCAATTCATCGCTGATTAAAGAATTGCGATCAGTCGCGTTCGTACAAAAATTGCTGGATGAAGGCTGGCTAAAAGATGAATATCGCGACCAGCTACGATATGTGCGAATCCACTCGCTGCGCGCGGATAAAGCGCTGGCTGATTTAAATGCGGCGTCTAAATTTTTTAGTGAATGGAATTTTTTAACCATGCTGCGGGATCGTGGCCGCGACTTTGCGCAAGAATGGCTGGAAGAAAATTTCGATGACGTAGGCTTTCGCTCAACTGTTGATCTACGCGCGGAGTTTCTAAATAGTGGCAGTGAGCAGGCACCGCTTCAGCCAGTCAAGCCTTGGACGACGGCTGCAAAAAAGAATAGCGCTGTCGTTTCGCGTAAGAAAAATGCCGCTGGTGCGACTAAAGTCGCAGCGAAGCGAACATCTAAAGGTCGTTGATAAACGTAAGCTATTTCCATGGTGTATCGCAAATAATGCGGCACAAGCAAAAGTCATCTCAGGAGTTTCAATGAACAAAAGCAAAATTATTGTTGCGCTTGCCGTGATCGCGGCAATCATCGCCTTCTTCATGTTTGATCTAGGCAAGTATTTCAGCCTGGATTATTTCAAGAGCCAGCAGGCGGCCATCACTGCGTACTACGCTAGCAACCCGCTTCAAACTGGCTTGGTTTTCTTTGCGATCTATGTCGGCGTTGCGGCACTCTCGCTGCCGGGAGCGGCGATTCTCACGCTCGTCGCTGGCGCTATTTTTGGCTTGTTATGGGGCGTGGTGATCGTCTCGTTTGCATCAACAATTGGCGCCACGCTCGCATTCCTGGCAGCGCGATTTTTGCTGCGCGACAGCATTCAATCTAAATTCGGCGAAAAGCTGAAAGCCTTCAATGCCGGTGTGGAAAAAGAGGGCGGCTTCTATTTGTTCACGCTGCGCTTGGTGCCTGCGTTTCCGTTTTTTATGATTAATGTTGTGATGGGTCTCACCACCATGAAGGCGTGGACGTTTTTTTGGGTCAGCCAACTCGGCATGTTTTTGGGCACGATTGTTTTTGTAAACGCGGGCACGGAGCTCGCGAAAATCACCTCGCTCAAAGGCATACTTTCGCCCGGACTGATTGGTGCGTTTGTGCTGCTTGGGATTTTTCCGCTGATTGCCAAAAAGTTGATAGCCGCTTTTAAAGCCCGCAAGATTTATGCAAAGTGGGCCGACAAAAAACCATCGCACTTTGATCGCAACGTGATCGTGATCGGCGCAGGCTCAGCAGGATTGGTGACGAGTTACATCGCGGCGGCAGTAAAAGCAAAAGTCACGCTGATTGAAAGACACAAAATGGGTGGCGATTGTTTGAACACGGGCTGCGTGCCATCGAAATCGATGATTGCTTCAGCCAAACTGTTGAACCGTATGAAACGTTCAAAAGAATTCGGCATTGAATCCGCCGTGGCGACATTCAATTTTGCGGACGTGATGGAACGGATTCAGCGCGTCGTTAATGAAATTGAGCCGCACGATTCCATCGCACGCTATTCCAGCATGGGCGTGGATTGCGTGACGGGCACAGCAAAAATTTTATCGCCGTGGGAAGTTGAAATTATTCGTGAAGACGGCAGCAAGCAAAAGCTCACAACTAAAAATATCGTGATTGCCGCTGGTGCGCGCCCGTTCGTGCCGCCGATTCCGGGCTTGGCTGAAGTGAAGCCGCTGACCTCAGACAACCTATGGAATATTCGCACCTTGCCGAAACGGCTCGTGGTATTGGGCGGCGGGCCGATTGGCTGTGAATTAACGCAGTGTTTTGCGCGCTTCGGCTCACAGGTGACGCAAGTGGAAATGGCGCCGCGCATCATGATTCGTGAAGATGCTGAAGTATCCGAAATGGTGAAGCGTAAATTCGAATCAGAAGGCGTGACGGTGCTGGTCAACCACAAAGCCAAGCAAGTAGTTATTGAGGGTAATGAAAAGTATTTGGTGGTTGAACACGAGGGCCAAGACAAGCGGATCGCGTTTGATGAAATTTTGTGCGCGGTAGGTCGCGTGGCAAATACCAAAGGTTACGGTCTGGAAGAGCTGGGCATTCCAGCTGGCAAGGTCGTTGAGACCAATGAATACTTGGAAACGCTTTATCCCAATATTTTTGCGTGTGGCGATGTGGCCGGACCGTACCAATTCACCCACACGGCCGCGCACATGGCTTGGTATGCGGCGGTGAATGCGCTGTTTGGCAAGTTTAAAAAATTCAAGGTTGATTATTCAGTGGTGCCGTGGGCGACCTTTACCGATCCGGAAGTAGCGCGCGTCGGCATTAACGAGCAAGAAGCGATTGAGAAAAAAATTCTGCATGATGTGCATGTGTATGGCATTGATGATCTGGATCGCGCGATTGCCGATGGAGAGGCACACGGTTTCGTCAAAGTGATTACGACAAAAGGCAGCGACAAGATTTTAGGTGCAACCATTGTCGGCGAACATGCGGGCGATTTGCTGGTGGAATTTGTCGCGGCGATGAAACACGGCTTTGGGCTGGAAGGAATTTTGTCGACTATTCACACTTATCCCACGCTCGGTGAGGCCAATAAATTTGCGGCGGGTGTGTACAAACGATCTACCGCGACGGTTGGAAAACTCGCGGTTGGTAAAGCATTGAACGACTGGACGCGCGGCGAGGGAAGTTTTGGTACCGTGATTAGTAAAGGATTGGCGTTATTGATTTCACCTGACAACACGCCAGCTTATCCGAAGCAAGAAGCGGCGCATGGCACTGCCAATCAAGCCGCACACTAAACAAAAATTATTTTTAGCAAAATGGAGTCAGCATGAAATCAGTTATTTTATTTTTCGCCGCATTGTTCACCACCACCTTGATGACGATGACGGCATCGGCGCAGTCATTCGATCATAGCCACGCCGCGTTTTCTGCGCTGCTGAAAAAGCACGTGGTATTGGTGGACGGCGGTAAAACATCGAAGGTGAATTATGTCGCGCTGGGTAAAGATCACGATGCATTGAAAAACTATTTGGAGAGCATTTCAAAAGTGAGCGAAGCCGAATTTAATGGCTGGACAAAACCACAGCGAATGGCGTTTTTGATCAATGCGTACAACGGTTTTACGCTGGAATTGATTTTGCAAAACTACCCCACAAAATCGATCAAGGATATTGGCGGCACCTTCGATAACCGCTGGAAGCGAAAGTTTTTCAAGCTGTTTGGCCAGGATTCGTATCTCGATAAAGTCGAGCACGAAACACTGCGCAAGCCTGGCGCGTTTGACGAGCCGCGCGTTCATTTCGCGGTAAATTGTGCGTCGATTGGTTGCCCGGCATTGCGTGAAGAGGCCTTCACCGCTGACAAAATTGACAAACAACTGGAAGAACAAACCAGCCGATTTTTATCAGATCGCTCGCGTAATCGCTATGACGCCAAGAGCGGCAAGCTTGAAGTCTCAATGATTTTTAAATGGTTCAAAGAAGACTGGGAATCAGGCTATAAAGGCTTCGACGGCAAAACGCCCGCGATCAAATCACGTGAAGATTATTTTGCGCGCTATGCAAAGCTACTTGCTGACGCGCCTGCGGATCAACAGAAAATTGCGGATGGAAAAGTCGGTATTTCGTTCTTGGATTACGACTGGTCGATTAACGCGGTTAAGTAATGGATACAAACCCCAGCATTGGCGGGTGTTTTCAGGTAAAAAGTGCTGTAAACGCCCGCCAATGCTAGGGTTTTGATTTCCGCCAAATATCGAAACCCAGTGCGGCGACAATCAAGATCGACTCCAGAAATACGATGAATGTCGGCAAGGTGTAAGGCACGCTGGAGAGGCCCATATTGAAGTCGCTTGCATACGACAACGGCAGCGCGATACTTGCGACCCACGGCGAGATCCAGAGATGACGTTGGCCCGCAGCCGTTGCCATCGGCAGCAGCCACAATAAATACCACGGGTTAACAACCGGCGAAAAAAACAACAGCACACCGAACGCTATCACCAGCGCATTGGCGTTGCTTGTTTGTTTTCTCCACGCCCAACGCGCAATCAGTGCCCACGACATCAGCAGCAATAGCGCACAGGCGACCCGTGCCGCCGCTGTGCCAGTGAACATCTGGACAAAAGCAAAACCGAGTGCATTAAATTGCCAGTCGCGGGCGAAGGTAGCAAATGATTGCCACGCTTGCGCGAAAGCACCGTCGGCAAATATGGATGGCAGCCAAAAGAAAACATACGTTGCTGCACATGCCGCTAGTGATCGCGCCGCGGTGGCGAACGATATTCCTGGCAGGCCTATGAGCAAAAACGGGAGCGCCAGTAGCGCGTGAATTTTCATCGCGCTAGCACAGCCAATAAATAACGCCGCTAGAATTACCCGCTCCTTTTTAATCGCCACAAAAGCGAAAAATATTAGCGCGCCGATCAATCCATCTGGATGTATCGCCACGCCAATTTCGTGCAACACCAGCGGGCACATCGCGTAAAGCATGGCGCGCGTGGTGCCAACATGCTGCGCAAGCACGCACACCAACACCATATCCACCATTAACCAAAGCACGCGTATCGGCCATAACTCACCGGGTGCAACTAATGCAGCGAGCGCAAATAACCATTGCAAGACGGGGCCATAAATGGTGTTGATATCGGGATTGTTGAGCGCAGAAAGCGCGGCGGCGATTTTTGCTGGGAGTGCTGCGCTGTCGGCAGAAAAAAAATGGCTCGGTGCGAATTGATAAGGGTTGCCATCTTGTAAGGTTCGATAGCCATCCCATAGATAGCGAAAATAGTCGTCTTCAAAATAGGGCGTGCTCCACAGTGTTGCGGCGCGTAGCAGCAAGGCCCAGACGATGACTTGAACCGTGGTGGGTGCTGGCGCGCGCAACGCACACCATCCAAGCGGTAGCGCAGCCACGATCATCAAGGCGATCCACAGCATGATGGGATAGATGCCCATCGACTGCGTCCAGGTGATCAGCAACAGTGACGAAGCAAGCCCCACTGCGCCTGCGAAATGCCAGGGTTGCCGCCAGAAAAAACCCGAATCGCCAACGCCTTGGATCACTACATGCACTGTCTACAACTTTGCGTCCGGCAGATCAGGTTTTCGTACCGCAGTCGCGACCGGAAAAAGCAATCCACGATGTTCGGCTATTTTCAACGCGATAATTTTGCCAACGATGCCGCGTGCCGCACCAATCACGCCAGATACCGTGCCACTGATTTTGGATTTGCCGACGCGTCTCAGTGTAGCGACCGATACTTCGCTGACCTTCATGTGCAATTGCAGCGCCTTGATTTGCATCTCAACAGTCCAGCCAAACGTTTCATCACGCATGTCCAGACGCCAAAGTGAGCGGGTGCGAATCGCGCGAAACGGGCCGAGGTCGTTCACGCGCTCACGCCACAACGCATAGATCAACCACGAGGCGATTTTATTGCCGACGCGTTGCGGTAACGTTAACGCACCCGCTTCTTGTCGTTCACGCGTGCGTACGCCGATGACTAAATCACTGCCCGCACAAATAGCCGTAATTAATATGCGCGCCTCTTCACCGATCACGCTGCCATCGCCATCCGCAAACAACACAATGTCCGGTTGCGGCTGCATCGCGCGAATCGCGGCGAGCCCAGCCAAACAGGCCGCGCCATAGCCACGTTTGGCTGCAAACGCCACCGTGGCACCTGCGTCGCGCGCACGATCTGCGGTGCCATCGGTGGAGCCGTTATCGCACACCAGCACGTCGCTAATGACACGACGCGCTGGCGAATTTATCGACAACAAATCGCGCACCACATGTGCAATAACCGGCGCTTCATTAAGCGCTGGCACCACCACAACTACGCGTGGTGCCAGCGCTTCAATACTGCTTGCCGCGTTCAACCTTCACCGCTCAAAACGACGTACCCAAGGACAAACCATAAACCTTGCTCAAGGCGGTATTGCGCTGTCCTTGTTTGTCGCCATATTGAATCGCCGCATTGAAGTTTTTGCTAAACCGATAGCCCAAAGTAACGCTCGTTAATGAGTAGTCCTCCTGCACTTCCGGAAAGCGTGCGGGCGAAAATCCGGGTCCGCCGATATCGAGGCCATCGCGCGCATCAACTTTTTGGTATTCCAGTCCGGCGAAAAGCTGCGGTGTGAAATTGACGTTGCCACCCAATTTGAAGAAGGTTTCGTTAGGCACCGGTGCTTTGCGGTCGCGGTAACCGAGGACACCGTAAACATTAAAATTTGATGTGATCGCTTTGCCGACAGCTGCCGATATTTCGATTGCGTTTGCACCATCGCCGATAGCAGGGAGCGAGCCGGTTTTGTAATTACCTTTGATGATGGCGGTGGCACCGAGAGTTAATGTGACGGGATCATTCGCCAAATCATCAAGCAGGCGGAACCGTAGCCCCAAGCGCGAATCGGTCAAGCCGGAAAGCCCGCCATTGGGTGCCAAACCGGGCACTTGAATAAATTTACTTTTCGCGTAGCCGATGTTCGCGTCAAGCGCCAGCGAATCGCTGATACCGTAGTTGAGCGCAATTCCAAACGTATCCTGCTTGAGCGTCACTGGTAATGGAGCCGTCTGTGTGCCCGCCTTGAGTTCATCCGCTTTTTGATTGGCAAAGGAGAAGGTCAGATCGGTGGCACCCGGCGATGGCAGCCACGGTGTTTGCGCGAATGCAGATGTGCTTAAACAAAATACAAACACCACGGCGCCGCGAGATGATTTTTTAAGTTGGCTTTTCATTTATTTCCCCACCATGTCGGTTAAACGAAAACGCTTGGTGAGATAGGCTTCGACCGCACCAAACTCATCTGCATCAATTTTGGCTTTGCTGTCCGTACTTTTGAGCGTGACCAACAATGCCTTCGCGTCAGCCGCGTCTCTGCCGCGTCCTGCATAGGCGCAACCATCGCAGGCGATTTGTTTGAAAAATATGGATTTGCCAACGCTGTAAGCATCGGCGCTCTGACCACCGCCGGGTGACACGGAGCCCGATGCAAAGGCCACCGAGCAACCTAGTGATGCGGCAATCGCAGCTACTGCGGCGAGGTGAGAGGCGAGACGAAATTTTGCGGATTTTTTTGCAGACATCGTTGCTGACATAGCAAACTCCTGAAGAAATGGTGAGAAGAAATCAGCGATTCAGTTGTGCGCGCCGAAGTGCGTTAAAAGAGCATTTTCAATTTGCTAGCCACGAGCACAACCAATCACCGCTCGCGCTCGTACATAGACTCACTCAGGCTGGAGCGGGCTTAATTACGTTGCGCGGGATCACAGGTACATGCGCCAGCACTCATCGAGGCTAACGTTCACGCAAATAGACTTACGAAGAAAGATCCGAAGGGATGCGGCAGATTGTTCAATTAAACAAGCCAATCGTTCAGGAGCAAGATAACGCCTGGAAAACCGATGCAAGCATTACCGGTCGCGCCCATGTGTGCGCATGGCGGGGTGAGGCTGCACAAATTGAGTGGAATCTGGATCAGGCCATCGGCTTCTTGCTGGTGACCGAAGGGCAGATCGAGGCTGAATGCGCAGCGGGCAACAAAACGCAACTTCACAAAGGCGACTTATTGATACTGAACGAGTCGTTGGTATCGCACACCACTTTTTTTCTGGATGGCGGCATCAGCACTCATGCCACCGATTCTCCGTCCTCGGCAGAGGCCACAGTAGATGAGGTAATGTCGCGCGCACTACATGGCTCGATCGTGCCTGCACACGCACACTGGCATGCACGTCCCTTCGCCAGCAATCCTGCGCGCGCCATGGCGGTCGCACGTTTAAGCGAACGCGAATTTGCGAGAACCGCCACACTGGCTCAGCTGTTGGCCGACGAAACTACGGCTACCGGCAATACCGACACGGCAAGATTGATCGCCACAATGGAGGCCACGTTATTCGAAGCGCTGGTCGGTGTGCTCCGCGAGCGTGACCCGATGAGCATGCCGCAACTGGCCGGCAGCAGTGACCAGCACCTACAGAAGGCATTGTTGGCGATGATCGCAGCGCCAGAGAAACCATGGCGCATCGAAACCATGGCGCGCGCAGCGGGGATGTCGCGCACTGCGTTCGCTGTGCGATTTAAGGAAATGCTGGGTCAGACCCCGCTCCATTTCCTTACGGCGTTGCGTATCCAGCAGGCAATGACATTGCTCGCGAGTGCGCCCGCGCAGACAATCGATTCTGTTGCCCGGGACGTAGGGTACGCCGATGAATCCGCGTTGCGGCGCGCCTATCAACGCGCGGCGGGGGAGCCGTTAAAGCGTAGCGCCGCTAATCGGTAAACAGGGTTACACCATTGAAATGACACGCCGCAAAAAACGAAACTCTATATTTGGTGGGCGTTTCAGGGCATTTTTACGCTGAAACGCCCGCCAATACTGGAGTTTCGTTTTTACTCCTTAAGCGGCTGCCGAACTTGTTTTTGCCGTTTGCCGATGGTGACGCTGACCGTCATTTCTTTTTGACTGCGGACGATCTTGAATTGCGCTTCCGCACCCGGCTTTAGCGCGGCGATCACGGTCATCGCCGCTTTGCTATCCTGAATTGGCTTTTCATCAATGGCTACGATGACATCGCGAATTTTAAGCCCGCCCTTGTCCGCCGGGCTTCCGCGCCCAACGCTCGATACCAGTGCTCCCCGGGCGGCAGACAACCCTAGAGATTCGGCAAGCTCGGGCGTGATGTCCTGCGGCCCAATGCCAACAAAGCCACGCGTGACTGAGCCGTTCGCGATGATTTGTTCCATCACGTCTTTTGCCATTGACACCGGAATCGCGAAACCAATACCGAGCGAGCCGCCAGTGCGTGAATAAATAACGCTATTAATGCCGATTAAATTACCGTTCACATCCACCAATGCGCCGCCCGAGTTACCAGGATTAATGGCGGCATCGGTTTGGATAAAGTTTTCATACGCGTTGATACCCAGACGGTTGCGCCCGAGCGCGCTGACAATCCCCATGGTCACGGTTTGTCCCACCCCGAATGGATCGCCCACCGCCAGCACCACATCGCCAACCACCGCTTTTTCGGATTGACCAAAGGTGATCGGGGTGAGGCCTTTACCTTCAACCCGCAAAACCGCGAGATCGCTGTCTGGATCGGTGCCGACGACTTTTGCCATCATCACGCGGCCATCGGCGAACGAAATTTTGATATCGGAAGAGCTACTGACGACGTGATCATTAGTAAGGACATACCCTCCTTTATCGTCAGCATTGACGATCACACCCGACCCCAAACTCGCCTGTGCGTCGCCTTGACCGGGTTCATCCTGATCCTCCGGCTGGCCAAAAAAACGGCGAAAGAGCGGGTCATTGCTCAGCGGATGACCGGCGGGAAGCGCGACGTTACGCGAGCTTGATACATTGACGACCGACACCATCGCCTTCTTCGCCGCCTCGCTGTAGGTGAGGCGCACGCTACCGGCGTTGGCCACGTTGAGCCGGCCACCAGGCGCGGCGGCCTCACGAATCTCGACCACATTTTTACGCCACGGATTCCAATCGGGCCGAATCAGGGTGACGACAAAAACCAGCGCCAGAGTGACGGTGACAAATTCTGCAAAAATTACCCAAAGGCGACGCATAGTGTGAATAACGCACTTCTTAAAATTTAGACCAATTTAGTATGGGGGTGCAACGCACAAAAAACAACGGGAGCGGCTAATTTGGCCGCTCCCGTTACATGTTATTACCGCGCTAGCTTGCTTTGTGGGGTAAGCGATTACCCGTTAAATCATAGCGATTGGCACTATTTTTTCAACGAATCGCGAATTTCGCGAAGCAAAACCACGTCTTCAGGCGTGGCTGCGGGCGGTGCCGCGCTTTTGAGTTTATTCATTTGCTTCACCATCAAAAAGATGATGAAAGCGAGAATCGCGAACTGAATTACCGCGGTGATAAAACTACCGTAGGCAAATACAGCACCCGCTTTTTTCGCTTCCACTAATGTCAGTCCTGCCGCTTGGTTGTTCAGGCCGATAAACATATTGCTGAAATCCAGGCCGCCGGTAATTTTTCCAATGACCGGCATAATCAGATCGCCCACCACTGAATCCACAATTTTTCCAAATGCGCCGCCGATAATCACACCGACCGCCAAGTCCATCACGTTGCCCTTGACCGCAAATTCCTTAAACTCCGACATCATGCCCATAGATAACCCCTTGGAAAATAGATTTATTTTTGAATAATTGCATCTGCATCTGACTGTAGTCTCCACTTGCCGCAGGTGTCAACCTTTGCAACTTGAGTGTGAGGTACACGTCTTTTGCAGTTGAGAAGCGCGCGTTTGGCCAAAAGCCTCACGGCCTCAAGCAAAATTCGCCGATTTGCAGAGCGAAAGTGCCTTGGGGGGCTTAAGTTTGTCGTCGCATTCCGGTAAAATAAGAAAGTTGTACTGGTGCAGCTTTCTTGTAACGTGGAATCCAAGCGATTTAAGCGCACAGATAAATGAGTGTTTGAGCGGAACGTGATTTAATTCTCAATTAATTCAGGCGCTTACAAGCAGTCTAGCAGCTTCGAAAATATGTGTGTAAGTAATAGACTCCTGTTTCTTTAATCTTCAAATAACGAAAATTTCCTATGAGCGCAATCGTCCTCGACCAAGTCGATCCCAAAAAACGCCGTTTATTGGTGATCGCATCCTCTGTTGTTGGCGCTGGTGCCGCCGCCGCCGTGGCTGTCCCTTTTATTACCAGCATGCTACCTTCCGCGCGCGCCATTGCGGCCGGTGCGTCGGTGCCGGTAAATTTGGGCGCGATTGAGCCCGGGCAACAGCTTACAGTCGAATTCCGCGGCGCACCGCACTGGGTTATTCGTCGCACGCCAGAAATGATTGCGCAACTGGGAAAAAATGACGCGCTGCTGGCAGACCCGAAGTCTGAGTCGTCAAAACAACCTGCCTACACAAAAAATGCCGCGCGTGCGGTGAAGGATGAATGGTTTGTAGTCAAAGGTGTGTGCACCCACTTAGGCTGCTCACCCACCTATCGTAAAGAAATCGGCGCGTCGGATCTGGGTGCTGATTGGCCAGGTGGTTTTTTCTGCCCATGCCATCAATCAAAGTTTGATATGGCTGGTCGCGTTTTCAAGGGCATGCCCGCCCCCCTTAATCTGGCGGTGCCGCAATATATGTTTGCTGATGACAAGACCTTGATCATTGGCGAAGACGGCAAAGGAGCATAAGTATGGCCAGTATCCCTAAACCCTCATCCGCGTCCCCGAGCGGACTTCCAGGCAAATTTCTCGGCTGGATTGATGATCGATTTCCACTTTCTACGCTCTACAAAGAGCATTTGGGCGAATATTACGCGCCCAAAAACTTCAACCTTTGGTATTACTTCGGCTCGCTCGCGCTGCTGATCTTGGTGATGCAAATCGTCACCGGCATTTTCCTGACCATGAATTACAAGCCCGATGCAAAGTACGCGTTTGCCTCAGTCGAATACATCATGCGCGACGTTTCTGGTGGCTGGTTGATTCGTTATATGCATTCCACTGGCGCATCGATGTTCTTCTTGGTCGTCTATTTGCACATGATGCGCGGCCTTATGTACGGCTCATACAAAAAACCACGCGAATTGCTGTGGGTTTTCGGCTGCATGATTTATCTGGCGCTGATGGCTGAAGCATTTTTTGGCTACCTTCTCCCGTGGGGACAAATGTCCTACTGGGGCGCGCAGGTGATTATCAATTTATTCGCAGCCATTCCGTTTATCGGTGAGGATTTGGCGGTCTGGATTCGCGGCGATTACAACATCGGTGACGCCACATTGAACCGTTTCTTCGCGTTTCACGTGATCGCGATTCCGTTAGTACTGCTGGGCCTGGTGGCGGCGCATTTAACGGCGCTGCACGAAGTCGGCTCGAACAATCCTGATGGCATCGAGATCAAGAAAAACATTGATCCTAAGTCTGGCCATCCCCGCGACGGTATTCCGTTTCACCCTTATTACACGGTAAAAGATCTGGTGGGCGTGGTGGTGTTCTTGGCCGCATTTTCGGCCATCATTTTCTTCGCGCCAGAAATGGGCGGTTACTTCCTTGAGGCTGCCAACTTCATTCCGGCTGATCCGCTGAAAACACCCGCTCACATTGCGCCCGTCTGGTACTTCACACCGTTCTACGCGATGTTGCGCGCCGTGCCGTCGATGTTCAGCTCGCAATTCCCGGGTGTGGCGGTGATGGGTGGTGCCACGCTGATCCTGTTTGCGTTGCCCTGGCTGGATCGTGGCAAAGTGAGATCAGTCCGTTATCGCGGCCCGATTTACAAAGCGTTTCTGACGGCGTTCGTGGTGAGCTTTTTGATCTTGGGCTATCTCGGCGTAGTGCCTACCACGGTGTGGGGTCAGCTATCATTTCTGGGTGGTGTTGACACAGCCACCTTGGTCGCGAGGATTTTGACCGTCGTTTATTTCTCGTTCTTTATTCTCATGCCTTGGTATACCAAGTACGATAAAGAAAAAGCCGAACCATCACAGGTCACTTACTGATGAAATACACCATTCAAACTTTGCTCGCTGCGCCTGCCTTGGCGTTATGCCTGCTCACATCGTCAATCGTTGTTAATGCTTCCAGTGAGGAAGTGGTGCTGGATACCGCGCCGATCAACTTGAAAGATCAGGCGTCACTGCAACGCGGTGCCAAGTCGTTCGTGAATTACTGCATGAATTGCCATAACGCGAGCTTTATGCGTTACAGCCATTTGACCGCCATTGGCCTTACCGAAGATCAGATTAAAGCGAACTTGATGTTTGGCACCGACAAAATCGGCGACACCATGATTTCAGCACTTGATCCGAAGGATGCCAAGGAATGGTTTGGCGGTCTGCCACCAGATCTGACCTTGGTTGCCCGCGTGCGCGGCTCTGATTGGTTGTACACATTCTTGCGCAGTTTCCACCGCGACGATACAGCACCCACCGGCTGGAATAACACAGTATTCAAGAACGTCGGCATGCCCAACGTGTTGCATGATTTGCAGGGTACGCAGGTTTTGACAAAGGTCGGCGAGAAAGAAGAGCACGGTAAAAAAGTGCCCGTCATGAAGCTGGCCGTCGATCGCGCCGGCACCATGAATCAAATGGAGTACGACCTGTTCGTCAAGGACCTGGTCAACTATCTCACCTACATGGGCGAGCCGGCACAACCGGCTCGCACGCAGCTTGGTGTTATTGTTTTGTTGTTTCTGGTACTCGCATTTTTTGCTACCCTATGGCTGAAAAATGAGTATTGGAAGGATGTGAAATAAGTTTCTGCTTCTAGCAGAAAACCAAGCCGCGCCCAGGCAACTACCAGGCGCGGCTTCGTATTTTTAGCTGTACTTGTACCTTTAGAAAAAGAAAGTTGGTATTCATCATGATGACGCTCTATTCCGGAACCACCTGCCCATTTAGCCATCGCTGCCGCATCGTGCTGTACGAGAAGGGGATGGATTTCCAGATCCTTGATGTGGATTTGATGAACAAGCCCGAAGATCTCGCGGTGATGAACCCATACAACCGCACACCGGTGTTGGTGGAACGTGATTTGATTTTGTACGAGTCCAACATCATCAACGAATACATCGATGAGCGTTTTCCCCATCCGCAGTTGATGCCCGCTGACCCAGTGATGCGTGCACGTGCGCGATTAATTTTGTTCCGCATGGAAAACGAGATTTTCAACCATGTTGATTCACTCGAACGCGGCAAACAAAATACGCACGATAAAGCGCGCCTGTACATCCGCGAGAATCTGATTCAATTAGCCCCGATTTTTGTAAAACAAAAGCATATGCTGGGTGACGAATTCTCGATGCTGGATGTCGCCATCGCGCCGTTGCTGTGGCGTTTGGAGCACTATCAGGTTGAGATGCCAAAGGCGGCGGCACCGTTGCTGAAATATGCTGAGCGTTTGTTTTCGCGCCAGGCATTCATTGATTCGATGACCGCTTCTGAAAAAGCGATGCGGAAATAGAAACAATAAGTGGAGGAAATCTTGGTGTCGGCTCAATCAACTGAGCCCGCCGAGATGAAACCATCGCACTCGAATAGCAGCTTCACATCAGCTCGCACGCGTAGCGGCAGCCGCGTGTTGGCGATGAGCATACAATAAATTTTCTCGGGCTTTTTTGGCTTTCTCGCGCCGCACGCTATTTCAGGGCTCACCGCATATTCATCTATGACCGATCTCTCGACCAAACCCTATCTGATACGCGCAATATACGAATGGTGTGCGGACGCTGGCTTTACGCCGTATCTGAGCGTGAAGGTGGATGCCAATACCCGCGTGCCGATGGAGTATGTCAAAGGCGGTGAAATCGTCTTGTCGATCAGTCAACAAGCCACGCGCGATCTCACGATCGGCAACGACGTAGTGCAATTCTCCGCGCGCTTTAATGGTGTTTCACGCGAAGTCTCTGTCCCTATTTATGCGGTGCAGGGCGTGTTCGCGCGCGAAAACGGACGCGGCGTGTTTTTTGACCCCGAAACGCCGCCAGATGCCGAAGATTCAGATCCAGCCTCGCCAACCAGCAGTGTGCAAATTGCCGCGCGCGCGCCGACCAGTCGGGCACCCACCTTGCAAGCGGTGCCACAAACCGCGGTGCTCGTTGACCAGCCTACCGACGGCGAACAAGCGGTGAAGTCGACTGATGCCGAGTCGCCGGACAATACCGATAAGCCTGATAAACCCAAAGGCCCGCCGCGCGGAAACTTGCGCATCATCAAATAGCCGCAGCAGTGCGTTTCGGTCCCGGCGTGGCGCGCCCATAGCTGCTCGCAAACGGTGATCCCAGTAGCATGCGAATCACGGCTTTGTTATGCTCTTGGTATCGCGTTCCACCATAACAACATTGACCTTTGCAGGCACCGCTCATGTCCATTACCGTTGCTGAATTGCTGCAAGACAAAGCGCGACAAGCGCCCGCCGGCATCCTATTCTCAGTGGCACCAGACGAACCAGTCTCGGCTGCGGTCGCGACGATGGTGACTAACAAAATCAGCTCTGTCATCGTGAAAAAAAGTGATGCGATGGTGGGCTTGATCACGCTTCGTGAATTGCTGCAGGGTCTCAACACACACGGCGACGCATTGCTTAAAACGCGCTGTGCCGAGGTGATGAAGAATAATCCTGCGGTAGCAAAAGTCGAGGACACCGCCGATCATTTACGCGCCATGATGACCGACCTACATATCACTCACGTGCCCGTGATCCAGGCTGAAAAATTGATCGGCATTTTGTCGTTTCATGACATCGCCCGCAGCGCAATTAAAGACGCAGACTTTGAGAACAAGCTACTCAAACAATACATCAAGCATTGGCCCGAGTAGAACAAATCGCGCATCATAAGAAATTGAAACCCCAGTATTGGCGCGCACTTTCCAGCAAAAATGCTCCAAAAGGCGCGCCAATACTGGGGTTTTAGAAAATATGAGGCGTTACTTTAGCTTGGTGCGCTCGAGAATCCCGTCCAAGTGTTCGTAGTCTGAAAACGCAATCGTGAGCGTGCCTTTGCCTTTCTTATCCGCTTTAACCGATACGCGGGTGCCTAATTTCTCAGCAAGGTCGTTTTCCAAATGCCTTGTGTCCGTATCCGAACTCAGTAAACTTTGAGTCACTTTTGGCGGCGCGGATTCAGCTTTCACCAGGCGCTCCGCATCGCGCACACTCAAGTTTTTATGAACAATTTGATGCGCCAATTCCACCTGTTTTGATTTCGCCAATGAGAGCAATGCACGCGCGTGGCCCATGTCGAGCTTCGACTCCATCACCATGTCCTGCACCGGTTTTGCCAGCTCTAGCAGCCGCAGCAAATTCGTCACTGCAGCACGCGAGCGGCCTACCGCTTGCGCGGCCTCTTCATGCGTGAGCTTGAATTCATCAATCAAGCGTGAAATGCCGGCGGCCTCTTCCATCGCGTTTAAATCTTCGCGCTGAATATTTTCAATTAAGCCAATACCGAGTGCCGCATCATCTGCAATTTCGCGCACCAATACCGGCACCGTGGCTAGGCCTGCAATCTGTGCTGCGCGCCAGCGACGTTCACCGGCGACGATTTCGAATTTTCCGCCCGCAATCGCGCGCGTGAGAATAGGCTGCACAATGCCGCGTTGTTTAATCGACTGCGCCAACTCTTCCAGCGCGCCGCGATCCATGCGGGTGCGCGGCTGATATTTGCCGGGCGTTAAATCACCGATTTTTAATTCGCGCAATTCACTTTCGGTGTTGGTTGCCGCCTCCGTCTTACCGCCAAGCAACGCGTCAAGTCCGCGGCCCAATCCTTTGGATTTCATCATGTCGTTTTAATCTTCATTCTGCTTATTTGTAATTCACTCGGTCTTGCCGGAAGGGCGAATACCCAACTGCTTTAATTTCCGATACAGGTGAGTGCGCTCCAACCCCACCTTGTCGGCAACCCGCGACATGTTGCCATCCTCGCGGCGAATATGGTGCTGAAAGTATTGAAATTCGAATCGCTCGCGCGCTTCCCGCAGCGGCAATTCGTACTCAATAATGCCATGCGCAGGCACGCTGCTCGCCACATCCAGACCCGATTCACGCGCCACTCGCGTAACGTCCTCTGCCGTAATTTCAGCATTAAGGCCGGTAAGCGCCAAGGTCTTCACCACATTTTGCAATGCCGGCAAATTGCCCGGCCATTCCAGATTTCGCAGCGCATTCAGCGCACCAATACTGAACAGGCGCATCGGTGATTCGTTGGCTTCCACCATCTGCAGCATCATCGTGCTCGCCAGCTCGGGAATGTCTTCGGGATGCTCGCGTAGCGATGGAATTCGCAATGTCACCCCGGACAATTGCGTCAACAATGCACTATCAAACTCTCCGGTTTCGATCAGCGGCGTCATCGATTGTGCAGTGGCGGCCACCAATCGAACATTGAATTTTTCGAGCTTGGTGAGAAGTTGTGCAAGACCTTTTTGTTCAGCCTTGGTCAGTAATTCAACGTGCTCAATAAACAATAAGCCATCGCGGGCTTCAGCGAGAGATGCGAACGGATTCTCCGCCAACCAGGCGTGTGCTTTCGGGGCCACCCATGCGGTATTGCGCTGATGCAACATACGTGCGATCAATTCAAATCCGCAGCCTGATTCACCACTCAGCAGTAGCGGCACTTTCAAGCGGCTCACTTGATCGATTCGCTGCTTCAAATCAAGCATGACTTTCGCGCGGCCCAAATGTTCGAATCCGAGCCCCGCTTTCGGTGAGATGCGCCCGCCCTGAAGCGCTTTGCCGACGGTTGCAATAAGTCGCGGCAGGCTGATAGGTTTTTCCAAAAAATCGAATGCACCAATACGCGTGGCTTCGATCGCGGATTCGATCGTGCCATGACCCGACATCATTACCACCGGCATCGTCAGCTGACCGGTCGACGCCCATTCCTTGAGCAGGGTAATGCCGTCCATATCGGGCATCCAAATATCGAGCAGCACCAAATCAGGTCGCGCGGTGCGCCGCATCGCGCGCGCGGTCGCGGCGTTCTCGGCACACCTGACATCGAAGCCTTCGTCCTTGAGTATTTCTGAGAGGAGTTCGCGGATGCCGATTTCATCATCGACGACCAAAATATTGTTTGCTGACATGCTTCCCACCTTAACTTGGCTTCATGATACGGCTAATAAGTTTGCAATGTATTTATGACTGATTTGTTTGGCGTGGCCACTTGGCGCTTACTTGGCAATCCCTTGGCAATCCCTTGGCAATCCCTTGACACTCACTTGACACTCAAGCCGCGATTATCAGGTTTGGACGCCGCGGTTTCCACCTGAGCTGCCGTCGACAGCGCCGCCGCCACCGGCAACACAATCTCCACACGCGCCCCTTGATGCTCGGCATTGGTGATGCTCACTCGTCCACCATGTTCCTCAATAATTTTCTTCACAATGGCCAACCCTAACCCAGTGCCTTTCGGCTTGGTTGTAACGTACGGCTCAAAAATGCGCGTTTTGACATCTTCTTTAATACCGCAGCCATTGTCCTCAATAACCAGTTGCACCATGTCTTCCACTAATTTCGTTTCAATCACGATTCGTGGCGCACCAATACCCGCCAACGCATCAAGCGCGTTCTGCACCAGATTGTGCAACACCTGTCGCAGCAGCGCCGGGTCTGCCATCATCAATGGCAGGTCGGATTGCAGCCTCGGCTCGATTTCCACATTCATCGATTCATACAGCACAAGCACATCGCGCACCAGTTCATTAATACTTACAGCAACCGGGGTGAGACGCGAGCTGCGCGAGTAAAGTGCAAAGTCATCCACCATGCTTTTAAGCGCGCCGACTTGCGCAACAATTGTGTTCGTCGACCGAGCCAACATATCGCGGTCTGTCGGCTGAAGTTTGTCCGCGAGCTTCATCTGCAGGCGCTCAGCGGAGAGCTGAATCGGGGTCAGCGGATTCTTGATTTCATGCGCGAGTCGTCGCGCCACTTCACCCCAGGCGGCGTCGCGCTGCGCTTGAATCAAGCCGGTAATATCGTCGAACACAAACACAACCCCGGACTCAATGGTGGCCGGCAATTTGGTCGCGCGCACCAGCAGCGTGCGTTGCCCGAGAGGACCATCGAATGGGATTTGTCGCTCCCAAGGCTTATCTCTTGCCAGCACCAACTGTGCCTTGATCTCATCTATGAGCGGTGCTAAGCGCGGATGCAGTTTGCTCCATTCCGGCAGCTTCAAACCTTTTAACGACTGATGATCAAAACCCAGCATGTCTTGCGCGTTTTTGTTAATCGTTTTTGCATACCATCGCTCATCGAGGGTGATAACGCCCGAGGTAAGATTACCGAGGATTGATTCCAAATAGGTGTTGGCGTTTTCCAATTCCTGCTGCTTGCGCGCGACCACATCGGATGCCTCACCAAGCTGGCGCGTCATGGTGTTAAATGATTGCGTGAGTACACCAAATTCGTCGCGACTTTTGACCGGATTTAGTTTTGAGAAATCACCTTTGGCAATCGCACGCGTTGATTCCGCCAGCGCCGACAAGTGTGCGGCAAGGCGCTCAGATAGCAGGAACGAAATCGCGAGCGCGGAGAAAAGCGTGAGCAACATCGCGAGCGTTAAGGTCAACGCGAACAACCGCTTTAAACCACTGCGCTGGAGGCCCAGGCGCGCATAGTCGTTGAATCCGGCCTCCACCGTTTGGGCGTCGGCTGCCATTGTTTTCGGGGCCGCGCGCACCACCTGGATTAACCGGCGACCCTCGGCGCGGGGCAGCGGCGAGAACAGCGACCCCGTTGTCGGCACCGGCACCACCGCACGCAGCAAGAAGCCACGCTCGGCAACAGTTTCTATTGATTGCACCGTCATGCCCATATCGGCGTCGCGCAGCTCTTGCGGCGTTGGTTTGTCGGTAAACAACGCCGCGGGCGACGACAGTTTTGGCGGTTCGGTTGAAGATGTCGCAGACGCTGAAGCCAACGGCGTGCCGTCGACCGCAAATAACGCGATTTCATCAAAGCCGCCCGCGCTGCGCGCACGCTTCAAGGTCTCCGCATAATCGATGTCGCCCAGCGCAACCTTGGCTGCGGCTTCCTGTGCCGCACGGGTGAGTTCCACGAGCGACGCATTCAGGGCACCTTTGCTCAGACTCAACGCGGCGCTCAAGGCCTTATCAACGGGAACGTCAAACCAGGAATCAATTGAGCGATTCAAAAACTGCACTGAAATACCGTAAACCAATCCGCCGGGAATCATCGCCATCAGTGCGAACACCGCCATCAGCCGCAGCGCTAATTTTGAGCCAAACACACGGCGACGAAGTTTTCGCACTAACGAGAAAATTTGGTATGCGATCAGCACCAGAAGGCCGACCGTCAGCGCCAAGCCCAGCCCAAACAGCCAGGTGTAGTACTCGCCTAAAAAGGTGTTGTTGCTGCTCGCACGGAACATCAGCGTGATCAGCCCCACGCCTATCACCATGCAGAGCAAAATAATGGCGCGCTGAATCATGGGGAGACCCTTGCCGGTCGCGCAGGTTCACTCTCGCCAACGACCGTCCAGCGAACCCAGTCCGAAGATAAATTCCAATCTTTGGAGGCCAAAATATCAAGCTGGAATGGTTTTGGCAATTGCGCGTTGTCGAGGCGAAAACGAATGGCGGCTTCGTATTTTTCGCCAGGCTTCAAGCGCCCTTTCTGGAGCACGGTCCACGACCGCACGCGCGACAATAATCGCTGCACATCCTCGATAGTCGCGACATTTTGCGACACACCGGAAACACTGATTTTGTATTGTTCGGTCAACGGGGCATAGCTTACCCGCCGGTCGCGCGATGCCTTTGCCAGGCTTTGATCAAACCAGTACCAGCGACCCTTGCTAATCTCGAACTCGACCACGAAATACAGCGGCACACCTTTGCTCACCGCCTCCTTCATGGAGCTGGTCAGCTGAAAATCAATATCGGCACTGACTTGGTAACCGTCGTCGGTCGCTTCGAGCTTGGGGTTACGGATGGTGACTTCATCGGCCGCAAACGCGGCGCTAGTGACCGCCATCCACACCGATGCGAACCCAACCACCACGAGACGATGAAGTACTGTGTAACGTCGCGTCATGTGAAGCTCAGAGCCCGCGCATGAATCGCAGTACTAAGTCGCTTTTGGCGGGGATTTAGCGGCACGCGCGATTTTAGTGTCTCCGGGTGCGGCCGCCTTCTCAAACAAGGCGTAATAGAAACCGTCGTGATGTTCATTGGGGAGAAGTTGGCCGTGTTCCAAAGCGGGCGTGACGACATTATTTGATACATTATTTTCGGCTGTCGCGGTACTTGCAGCGCGCCCATGTGTTGTTGATCCGTCGCCAGGTGGCTCAACCGATGCAACCAATGCCGCAATATCAATAGCTCGGGCGTCGGGTGTGGCGTTTAAAAACTGGGCCGCAATATCTTGATTTTCTGCCCGGAATACTGAGCATGTTACATACAGCAATCTACCACCAACGCCGAGGCAATTCCAGAGTGAGTCGAGCAAACGCGCCTGTTGCCGCGCGAAACTGCCCAAATCGGTCTCACGCCGGAGCCACTTGATGTCCGGATGCCGACGCGTGACGCCGGAGCCGGAACAAGGCACGTCGACCAAAATACGATCAAACGGTTTTTTGTCCCACCACGTATCGAGCTCGGCTGCATTGGCGTTTTTCAATGTTGCTTTAAATTTCAAACGATCCAGATTTTCCTGCACCCGCTTCAGGCGGTGTTTATCGCTGTCCAGCGCGGTCAGATCGACCTTTGCGAGCTCTAAAATGTGCCCCGCCTTGCCACCGGGTGCGGCGCAGGCGTCCAACACGCGCATGCCATCTTTAAGGCCCAACAAATGGGCTGCGCGCTGAGCGCCCTCATCCTGCACCGACACCAGGCCATCACGAAAGCCCGGTAGTTCGTGCACAGAAACAGGTTTGGTGAGCTCAATAGCCATGCCACCACGCGCCTCAGCTGACATGCCAATCGCCGCTAGCTTCGCCAAATATTCAACGACTGTACCGCGTCTTACATTCACGCGCAGACCCATCGGCGGATGATCTGCCGCCGACAGCAGCACATCGTCCCAATGATCTGGCATTTCGCGCTTGAGGCGCTCGGTCCACCAGCGTGGAAAATCGTAAAGTGCCAGATCCGTCTTGAATCGCTCGCGGCTAAATTTTTCAGGGGTGCGCAAATAGTTGCGCAATACCGCATTCACCAGCGGTTTCGCGCGCGGAAATCCGAGCGTTTCTGTCGCAGTGACCGCATGATCCACAATCGCGTGATCGCTTGCTTTGGAAAACTGCAATTGCGCCAACGCGACCAGTAGCAAATGGCGCACCGGGGCATCGTTGACTGGTGTCGACAGCAGCAGTTCCAGTTGCGACGAAATGAGACCGTAATGGCGCAGCGTGTCGAATGAAATCGAGTGAACAGCAGCACGCTCATTCACGGTAAGCGGCTTTTTTGGCGTGCTGATGGTATCGAGCACGCGGTCGAGATTTTTACCACCGAGCACCAGCCCGACTACTTCTGCGCTGGCTACTTGAATTGAAATCACGTGAGGATATCTCCGACTTTTAAATTGAAATGCGAGCTTGCGCGTAAATAATCAGTTATCGCCAGCCGTTTTCCGCCCGGTTTTTGGATCGTTTGTATTGACAGTAAATCGCGCCCGCAACCCACCAGCAACGACTGCGGTGTTATTTCTACGATGCTGCCTGATGGTGCGTTCACAGGACTTTTTATTACTGCGGCCCGCCAGATTTTCAAGCTCGATTTCTCGTCGCCGTTGCCAATCGTCACCTCGCAGCCTGGAAACGGATCGAACGCACGAAGCTTGCGCTCAATCACGTCTGCGGGCAACGAAAAATCAATTTTGCTCTCAGACTTTTCAATTTTTTTTGCATAAGTCATGCCCTCGGCAGGTTGGGGGCGCGGAATCAGCTTTGGAAGTTGCGCAAGCGCTTCCACAATCGCGCTTGCACCCAGCGCGGAAAGTTTGGCGAACAAGGTTGCACTGGTTTCGTCGAGCGCAATTGGCAATCGTTTTTCGAGCAGTACGTCGCCTGTGTCCAAGCCCGCGTCCATTCGCATGATCGCAATACCGGTTTCAGTATCACCAGCTTCAATCGCGCGCTGTACGGGCGCTGCACCACGCCAACGCGGCAGCAGTGAGCCATGAATATTGAGACAGCCGTGAACGGGAATATCAAGCACAACCTGTGGCAGGATCAGCCCATAAGCCGCAACAACCATCACCTCTGCACCCACTGATCTCAGCATCGCCTGAACCTCAGCGTTTTTTAAGCTGGGCGGCTTCTCGATTCTCAAACCCAATTTTGTTGCCGCCGCCGCCGTTGCACTCGGCAATAATTTCATGCCGCGACCCGCCTGTCGATCAGGCTGGGTCAGTACCAGCACGACATCATGCCCCGCTGCGTGAAGAGCAGTCAGCGCTTCCGCTGCAAATGGCGGCGTTCCGGCAAAAATAAGTCGCATAGCGCGTGGCTTGAAGGTTTTACAGCAGAAAAAATGCAAACGCCGGCGATGATGCCGGCGCGTGTGCGGAAGCGGGTATTAAAGATTAATTGAAGCTTTTATACCCGAAAATACCTTCGTAATGATGTCACTAGGCGCGAACCGAGGCCACGCGACGACGCGGCGCAGCCATATCCATTTCGCGCTCCAGCTCGCGCTGACGTTTCACCAATTTGTTCTTGATCCGGTTCGCTTTAAGCGGCGACAAATATTCGACAAAAACGTGACCGTCGAGATGGTCAATTTCGTGCTGAATACAGACCGCGAGCAAGCCCGACGCGTTAATCGTGAAGCGCTGACCTTCGCGATCTAGGGCAGTAACCATCACCGTTTCGGCGCGTTCTACCTTGTCGTAGAAGCCAGGCACCGAGAGGCAGCCCTCTTCATTAATGGCAGTGCCTTCTTTTTTGATGATTTCCGGGTTAATAAACACACGGAGCTGATTTTTCTCTTCAGAAATATCAAGCACCATAATGCGCTTAAGCTCGCCTACTTGCGTAGCGGCAAGGCCAATTCCTGGCGCTTCGTACATGGTTTCAGCCATGTCGTCGACCAGCTTTTTGACCTTGTTATCGATAATTTTCACTACCTCCGCCGTACGGTGAAGGAGGGGATCGGGGAATGTTAGAACGTCCAGAATGGCCATAATTGCTTGCGAATTGAATAAATTAAGTGCAGAATCTTCAGAGAATACTTTAACTTTGAGGCGTATCACTAGGTTCCAAGTCTAGTGGAAGTCGTCGAAACTAGCAAATCCGCGAGCAAACCTGATAATAATCCTGCGGGCACTTTAGGGGCTTAAGTGACGGTAGCAAGTTGCAGATGTTGTAACTGCTGCCCCACGCATTCCTTATTGAGTCGCCGTATAGAGCGAGACCGGCCATGAAAAATACCAAGACCCTTCTCTTAGTCCTAACATTTGCGGGATTCGTTCCCCAAACTGTTTTAGGGCAAGCTGTTCCTTCCGCTGCGGCGGAATCCAAGGCGGCCACCAAAGCTGCGGCACCTGCCCCGGCAGCGGCACCCGTGGTGGAAGCAATGCCTGCACCGAGCGCGAAAACCGCTTCTGCACCGGTTAAACGCGCTTCTACACGCCCAACCAAGCGCCCGCTAGCAATTGCTGACAACGCGCCCAACAGCTACACGGTGGTTAAAGGCGATACGCTCTGGGGCATTTCCGGCAAATTTTTGAAGGAGCCATGGCGCTGGCCCGAAATCTGGAACATGAATCGCAGCCAGATCAAAGACCCGCATTGGATTTATCCGGGCGACGTAATCACGCTGACCTATGATGCTGACGGAAACCCGCGTTTATCGATCGGCGCGAATAGTACTGGCGGCACGGTAAAACTATCACCGCAGATTCGCTCAACTAAACTTGCGCAGGCCATCCCGTCGATCCCGGAAAAAGTCATTGGCCCATTTTTAACTGTTCCACTGGTCATTGACGAGGGCGCATTGCAAGACGCGCCACGCATTGTCGCCACCGAAGACGAACGCGTCATTGTTGGTGCCGGTAACCGTGCTTACGCTGCCGGTATTCGTGAAGAGCAAGGCCTGAAATGGCAAGTATTTCGTCCCGGCAAAGCATTAAAAGACCCTGCCACGCAAGAAATCCTGGGCTATGAAGCTGTTTACCTCGGCGACGCTCGCGTCAGCCGCTTCGGCAGAACAGCTGAAGTTGAAGGCGCGACGATTCCTGAAGGCACATCCATCGAGATCATCAAATCCACGCAGGAAATCGGTCGTGGTGATCGTTTAACGCCGACCGTTGAAGCGCCGGTTCCTTCATACAGCCCACGCAGCCCTGACAAGCAG
>JANMQR010000297.1:0-14526 GCA_031370625.1 Burkholderiales bacterium
GGTTTGCGTGAAATTTTGGAAAAGATATTCGGCCTCATCCCGCGCTTCAAATCAAAAGACGAAATGCTGGAAGAAGAATTCAATAAATTTGTCACCGATTACAAGCCCGATGAAGCCACCTCGATTCCCGCCATGAAAAACTTTTTTAAAGCCTACGCCACCGATAATCATGTGCGCGCCGTAATTGAAAATCGCGACTACACTGCACTCGCCACCAACCCCAGTTTCGGTACTCGTGATTTCAAAGCCGCGCCGGAAAAATACCGCGCCCTCATTCCCGACTACATCAAGGACTATGTTTCTCTGAATCAATTTATCTGAACCAACTCCTTTGAATTAACGCCTTCAACCCAATTTATTGTTTAGAAAGTTATTTTGTTAGACACCGACACCAAACGCCGCATCGACACCGCCCGCGATATTCTCGTCGGCAAAGTGCCCGACCCTAAATCGCAAGTCGAGCAGATCACGATTGCGCTCATCTATAAATTCATGGACGACATGGATGCGGAGTCCGAAGAGCTCGGCGGCAAGCGCAAATTTTTCACCGGTGATTTCACTCGCTATGGCTGGGCCAAGATAATGGCACCGTCCTTGGGCGGCCACGAAATGCTGGGGCTTTACGGCGAAGGCATCGCCAAAATGCCCGAGAACCCTGGCATTCCGGCGCTATTTCGCGATATTTTCAAAAACGCGTATTTACCGTATCGCGATCCGGAGACGCTGAAGTCGTTTCTCAAAATCATTGATGAATTCAGCTACGATCACAGCGAGCGCCTCGGTGATGCTTTCGAATATTTGCTGTCGGTGCTGGGCTCGCAGGGCGATGCAGGGCAGTTCCGCACGCCGCGTCACATTATCGATTTTATGGTCGAAGTCCTCGCGCCGAAAAAAACCGAAACCATTCTCGATCCTGCTTGTGGCACGGCGGGCTTTCTCATTTCGGCGTACAAACATATTCTCCGCACCAACACGTCGATTCCTTTGTCTTCCGGCAGCGGCGTGGGTGCTACGGTCGGTGATTTGCTCACGCCCGACGACAAAGCCCGCGTCGCAAAAAACTTCAACGGCTACGATATTTCGCCCGATATGGTGCGATTGTCACTGGTTAATCTTTATCTGCATGGCTTCACCGATCCGCACATTGTCGAATACGACACGCTCACCTCCGATGAACGATGGAATGAATATGCGGACGTGATTCTCGCCAATCCTCCGTTCATGTCGCCCAAAGGCGGGATCAAGCCGCACAAGCGTTTTTCGATTCAAGCCAAGCGCAGCGAAGTCTTGTTTGTCGATTACATGGCCGAGCATTTAACGCCCACCGGCCGCGCGGGCATTATCGTCCCCGAAGGCATTATTTTTCAAAGCCAGACCGCGTATAAAGAGCTGCGCAAGATGTTGGTAGCTCATTCGCTCGTCGCCGTGATCTCGTTACCGGCGGGCTGCTTCAATCCCTATTCAGGTGTCAAAACATCCATCCTGATTCTCGATAAATCGCTCGCTAAACAGAGTGAGGCGATTGCATTTTTCAAAGTCGAGAACGATGGCTTCGGCCTCGGTGCGCAACGTCGTGCGATGGAGAAGAACGACCTCCCGCAAGTCCACGCTGAGCTAGCTGCCTACTTGCAAGCGCTGCGATCCAAAACGTCTACCGAGTCCGTCTTATCGCCCACGTCTACTGCGCAGATTGTGTCAAAAGAAAAGATTGCAGCGAATGGGGATTACAACCTTAGTGGTGAGCGGTACAGGATAGGAGCGACGTTGAATCATTCCTTCCCGCTCGTTTTTCTTGGTGACGAAAGTTTGTTTCGGGTTGAAAGCGGTGGCACTCCTAAGTCCGACGTGGAAGAATATTGGGGCGGTGGCATTCCCTGGGCGACGCTTGTCGATCTTCCGGCAACAAACTTCATTTCTGAGATCACCGCAACGAAGCGGACTATTTCCGAAAAAGGGCTGCGTGAATCTTCTGCGAAGATAATTCCTGCAAATTCGGTTGTTGTCTCCACGCGTGCGACGATCGGACGCATCGCAATATGTCGTGTCCCACTTGCAACGAATCAGGGCTTTAAGAATGTCGTCATCGAAGACTTAGACAAAGCTGTGCCTGAGTATGTCGCGCTTGCGCTAACGAAACTCGTACCAACGATGCAGGCATGGGCAACTGGAGGCACGTTCGCTGAGATCTCGAAATCCAAATTCTGCGAACTCCAAATTCCCCTCCCGCCTTTGGAGGCGCAGAAGGAAATAGTGGCTGAGATTCAGGGCTATCAAAATACAATTGCGCAGCTTAAAAGTGCTGTCGAGGGCGAGGAGTTCAAAATACAAGAAGCGCTCGCTCGCATTTGGGGTGAAAACACAATAAACGTCCCGGAGAATTAAGCAATGGATGAGGCAGAGGAGCTGACTGAATATCTACCGTTATCGTTTAAAACTGAGAGCGAACAAAAATATATCGATTTCTTGTGGGATGCGTTCGGCACGAACTATAAGCACGGCAAGTATCAATTCGCGTTTCTCGCATACCACATGCTTACAATGAGCTTCGTCTATTTTAATATTTGGCAGATCAAAAAATCTGCCCCAGATGATTTCCTGAAAGGCCTTATTGGATTTGGCAAGGACATCGAAAAGAGTTTGATTGGTGCAACTACACCGTTTGTGTTCAGTACTGTGAATGAGCGGACGATGCTGAGGTTTCTGAAGCTAATCGACTGCGATAACAGCAAGATTGGCACGTATGCCAAGTTGGTGGATGATCGAAACGATTCTGCTCACCCTAACGGAAATATCTTTTACAGTGAGCAAAGCGCACTCGATCTTAAAATTCGCGAAATCCTACGCGTAGTAGCGGAAATTCAATTGCATTCAACCTCCGTTGTGGTGAAGGCTTACAGTGCATTTTTACTTGAGAGCGCCAGCGTCGATGAGCGCGAGTACACAGATGACGCAGATCAGATTCGCGAAGTCTTAATTCATAGAAATTATTTTTCGCGGAAGGATATTGAAGTCTGTGTGTCGCATGACGTTACGGTGCATGAAACGCATGATAACTTTGACAGCATCAATACGCTGCACCAAAATCTAAAGCTGCAATATGCAAGCCTTTGATTTACTCAATCCTAAGTATCGAATCGTCACCGAGATCTTAGCCGAGCAAGCGCTGGTCGCGGTTAATCGAGAATTGATCACTCGCTTCGAGAAAAAAATTCAAACCACGCTCGCCCGCGTGTGGGGTGAGGAGTCGGTAGAAACCACCAGAACTGCAGCGTCAAACCCTAGCACTGGCGCGCCGTTTGAATCAGAAATGTCTCAAAAACCAAGCCAAATAAAGAGTTTGGAATCCGCTGTCTAAAGTTGTGTGTCGTCCGCGCTACTAAGCGATTGGCAAATCACGCCGACCTCCTTCGCGGAAAGAGTCGGTGCAAACTTGATCGCGGCGATCATTTCCTCACGCAGTGATGCGGTAATACTTCCTAAAACCCATTCGGGTTTTTGCAGCAGTTCATTGATGATTTCAGCAGTTGAGTATGTTCGCGTGCGGCTGCAATCGATGTGTGAATCGTGATCCATGAAAGCATGACCATTCGTCGATATCACCACTTGGCATCGCAACATGTCGGGCCTATTTTTGAGAAAGGCGCTGACGTTTGAGTTGATGATGCAGGTGACGGTGTGTTCATCGACATGCACAACTACAAATCGTTTTTCATGCCACTCGCCATCGTCCATGAGCTTGAGTAGCTTAATTACCGTGCCGGGTTTGACGACGCGAGTGACTTGCTGGCGACGGAATTCAGGCGGGAAACTGGATCCGAGCGTCATGAGCGGCTACACGCCGTGTACACAGTCGCTAGTAATTCAGGCACGCAGATGGTTGAGTACTTCACTCGCGTTGTCGAGCGTGGTGGCAATGCTGGCAACCGCCATCGGGCTTGCGCCAATTTCATCCTCGCTAGCAGCATCCCAGGCGAGCTTCCAGGCCGCATCGTGACTAAGCTCAGTGCGTTCGTCGAAAGGCATATTGCCGTAACATCCAAGTGCGTTATCGAGACAGCTTACTTCCGCGCGCGATAGGCAGGACAAATCTGGTGTGCGCAGACCACGTAACGTGCGGCGATCTGCATCTACAGCGAGCGAACCGCTGACTAACTCTGCAAAGCGCGGGTAAATGAAACCTGATTTATCGCCGCGCGCTGCTTTCATAAGGTCGTAAGTGCCCGAGCCCACGGGACCAAATTTCATCGCGACGTAATCGTCGCCACTTGCCATCCATCCAAACTTCGCGAGATGGAGCTTGTCCGCGAAATAACGAACTTTTAATACTTCGTGAATTGTTGGCTCTTTTAACTTGGCGGCAATATATAAAATTGCCTCAAGCGCTTTTTCAGGTGAGAAGGTAATTTCACTGACCGCCATATTGCCTCCGCGAGATTTAACTGCGTTTTGCGTAATGACTGTATTCATATACAGTATAATAACACACTCTGTGATATTTTGCCAAAACTTTCAACATAGTTTTCAGCGTCTTAAATGTGGGGTGTAATGAATAAGCTGACCGCGTTATTAGTGTAAGGGTTCGCAAAACGCCTCTTCGATGTTAGAGTTTGCTGGCCAATTTCTCATTTGGGATTTCAGTGAAACGTTTCTACCTCATCGCCACCATCATCGGCGCTATCGCCCCGTACGCCACGTATTTCGGCTATCTCGCTGCGTATCCGGGCGCATCGGGCGCATTATCGCTGGCGTGGGGTTCGGCGATTTCGGCGGCGACTTTGGTGGATTTTTCGATTTCGTGTTTGGTGTTTTGGCCGTTTGTGTTTGCGGAATCGAAGCGGCTTAATATCAAGTGGCCGCTGCTGTTTGTCATCTCGAATCTGTTGATTGGCCTCTCGTTTGCGTTGCCACTTTTTTTGTATTGCCGTGAGATTGCATTAGCGAAGAAATCGCAATGACGGTGGCCTCAAAAGCGCCGCCAGCGTCGCTGGCGTGGATGATTTGGGGTCTGGGTGCGGCGCTGTATTTCATCGGTTTTTATCAGCGGGTCGCACCGGCGGTTATCACCACTGAGCTAACGCAAACGTTCGCGCTTACGGCCGCCGCGCTGGGAAATCTTTCCGCGTTTTATTTTTATAGTTATGTGGCGATGCAGATTCCCACCGGCATTTTGGCGGATCGATTCGGTCCGCGTGTGTTGTTGACGGTCGGTGGATTTGTTGCCGCACTTGGCACTGCCGTGTTCGCGATGGCGACTGATGTGACGTGGGCGAATATGGGTCGGCTGCTGATTGGTGGTTCGGTTGGTGTCGCGTTTGTGGCGATGCTGAAAATTGCGAGTCATTGGATGCCTGCGCGGCAATTTGCGATGACCTCCGGCGTGGCGCTTGCCGTGGGTGTATTCGGTGCGGTATTTGCCGGCGCGCCGCTGCGATTATTGGTGAATGAATTTGGTTGGCGCAATGTGATGTGGGCAAGCGCCGCCGTCACGGTATTGGTCGCCATCATCACGTGGTTGATCGTGCGTGATGATCCGACCGAGCGAAACTTTAAAAGTTACGCGGCTGATAAATCTGCACACACCAAAACCAAAGTATTCGATGGCTTAAAAGAAGTACTGCGTTATCGCAATGTGGTGCTGATGTTTTTTATTCCCGGTGCGGCATCGTCGATTGTGCTCACCTTCGCCGGGCTGTGGGGCGTACCGTTTTTAACCACGCATTACGGGCTGTCACAAACTAACGCAGCCGGACTGTGCTCAACCATGTTGGTGTCGTGGGCGATTGGCAGTTTAGTTTTTGGGGCGGTGTCAGATCGCATCGGTCGCCGCAAATCGATCTATATCGGCGGGCTGACGATTGCGCTGTGCTTGTGGGCCACGTTAATTTACACGCCGCGCATTCCCTATTTTTGGCTGGTGATTTTGATCGCGGCCACCGGCTTTTTCGCGAGCTGTTTTATCGTCAGCTTTGCGTTCGCGAAGGAGTCCGTACCTGCGCGATTGGCG
Source organism: Burkholderiales bacterium (assembly GCA_031370625.1). Classification (GTDB taxonomy): domain Bacteria; phylum Pseudomonadota; class Gammaproteobacteria; order Burkholderiales; family Usitatibacteraceae; genus UKL13-2. The sequence continues at coordinate 6,005 of JANMQR010000297.1, forward strand.
GGCACAGTATCCGGCGTGTCGAATATGGGTGTGATTCAGGGGCCGATGTATATGCAGCCGCTGGTGGGCGTGATTCTGGATCGTCACTGGCAGGGCGCGATGGTGGACGGCAAACGGGTTTTCGACCTGGCGTCGTATCAGCAAGGATTCTCGATGATTTTGCTGTGGGGTGTGGCAGCGTTGGTGTTGCTGCTGTTTACGAAGGAAACTTTTTGTAAACAACTTGCCGACGAGAAATAAATTAGCGCGCGTGCTGTGTCTGATGTTGCGATAGTCGCCTTGACCCCCACCAGCAAAGCAGGCCCGTCGTCATGAGTGCCAACATCGCTATCGCCAGCAGCATCGCCGAATGCGACACGAGCGGCGACAATACACCCGCCACCACGGCGTTAACGATGCCGGAAATAAATCCCTGCAACGATGCGGCCATACCGCGCCGCGTGGGAAACATGTCGAGTACGCTGAGCGTGAGGGAAGTCATCGCGAGTGAGCTGCCGATGGCGTAAACAAAAATGGGTACCATCGCCCACGGCACACTCGGGGTAAAAAAATAAACGTAGGCGAGGTTCATCACCACGGCGGCCGCCATAAAACGATAGCCGTAGCCAATCGTCGCGGCGTATTTTAATTTACCGGCAACTTTTCCTGATATGAAGGCACCGATCATGATGCCGCTGATACCGGGAATAAACATCCACGCGAATTGTTGTGGCCCCAGTTTTAATACTTCGGGCAAGTACACCGGTGCCGACATGAAGTAGAGAAAAAATGCGTTGAAATTAAAGCCGACTGCGAGTGATAGCAGCACGAAAGTCGGATTCGCACCGACTTCGCGATAGCCGGCAAACAGCGGTGCTGGCCGAAACGGTTGGCGCTTTTCTTCAGGGTGGGTTTCGTGAATGTAATACGCACTCACCACAATCAACACGCTGGTGATTACGACCAAAAACCAGAAGATCGAATGCCAGCCAAACCACACGTATAAATGTCCACCGATGATCGGTGCGATGGCAGGTGCGATGCCAAACCACAACGTGACCATTGACATTAATTTTTGCGCTTCGGTTTCGTTGAACATATCACGAATCATCGCGCGGCCAACGACCATCCCAGCGCCTACAGAAAGGCCCTGTACCGCGCGGAAAAAAATCAGCTGCCCGATACTCTGCGACAGCGCACAGCCCAATGAGCCAATTAGAAATCCGATCAGGCCCGCGATGATGATCGGCTTCCGTCCATAGCTATCGGATAGCGCGCCGTGGAACAAAAACATGAATGCAAATGCGGCCAGATAGACCGAGAGTGTTTGCTGCATGCCCACGGTGCCCGCGTTTAGATCACGGCCCATACCGGTGAACGCAGGAATGTATGTGTCGATCGCAAACGGCCCGAGCATGGCAAGTGCGGCGAGCAATAACGCCAATAACCAGCGGGGTGTTTCGTGATGTGAACGGGCGGGAGAATTCAAGATTAATGACCAGAGGCGCTAGCATCGGCGGGCAGTTTAGAGCAAAAGTGTCCGAAGATGCCCGCAGATACTAGGGTTTAAATTTGCGTTTTATCCATCTTGCGATATTGAATCGCTTCAGCAATATGCGCGGTTTCGATTTTATCCGCGCCTGCTAAATCCGCAATCGTACGCGCCACTTTCAACACGCGATGATAGGCGCGCGCTGATAATCCCATGCGCTGGATCGCATTTTTGAGTAGGGTTTCGCCGGCTTCGTTGGGTACGCAAAGTGTTTCGATATCTTTGGGTTCCAATTTCGAATTTGGTTTTTTTTGTCGCGCAATTTGTATCTGGTATGCGCGCTCAACCCGCGCTTGAATCGTCGCACTCGCTTCACCGTTGCCCACTTTTACCAGTTCTAATTGCGGCACGGCGGGCACCTCAATTTGCAAATCAATACGATCTAGTAATGGTCCGGAGATTTTGCCGCGATAGCGTGAAATTTGATCCGGCGTGCAGCGGCAGCGATTGGTGTAATGCCCCAAATAACCGCAAGGACAGGGGTTCATTGCGGCAATCAGTTGAAACTCAGCTGGGAAATCTGCCTGTCGTGCGGCGCGCGAAATGGTGATGCGGCCGGACTCCAACGGTTCGCGCAAAACTTCCAGTACACCGCGATCAAATTCAGGCAACTCATCCAAAAATAAAACGCCCTGATGCGCGAGTGAAATCTCGCCCGGCTTCGGATTGCTGCCACCGCCGACCAGCGCGACAGCGGATGCGGTGTGATGGGGTGATCGATAATTTCGTTTGCGCCAATTCTCGGCTTTGAACCCGCCCGTGGCGAGGCTTTGCACGGCGGCGGCCTCCAGCGCTTCCGCATCGGTCATCGACGGCAGAATGCCCGGGAAGCGCGCGGCCAGCATGGTTTTACCGGTGCCGGGCGGGCCCATCATCAATAAGCTGTGGCGGCCTGCGGCAGCGACTTCCAGCGCGCGTTTTGCATGCGCCTGGCCTTTGACTTCCGACATATCCGGATAATGTGCAACCGACATTGGTGCGACACTCACAAACGGCTGAATCGTCTCGCGGCCGGCCAGATGCGCGCACACTTGCAGCAAATTTTTTGCCGCTAGAACGGTTGCGTCTTTTACTAATGCGGCTTCTTCAGCCGATGGCACGGGCAACAAAAATGCGCGGCCATCGCCGTGCGCTTTGTACGTCATGGCCAGCGCACCACGAATTTTTCGAAGCTCGCCGGTCAGCGCGAGCTCACCCGCGAATTCATAATTTTTTAATTTGTCACCCGGAATCTGCCCGCTAGCGACCAAAATGCCCAGCGCAATCGGCAGATCAAAACGCCCGCTTTCTTTGGGCAAATCCGCCGGGGCCAAATTAACCGTGATACGCCGCGCCGGAAATTCAAAACGCGCATTGAGAAGTGCCGCGCGCACGCGATCTTTGCTTTCTTTTACTTCCAATTCGGGCAAGCCGACGATGGTAAATGCGGGCAAGCCATTGGCGAGATGCACTTCCACCGTCACCAGCGGCGCTTCCATGCCGGTAAGCGCGCGCGAATAGAGGACAGCTAACGACATCGCGAATTGAGGAAATTAAAACTCAAAAGAATACGCCGCAAGCCGTCAGGCTTTCGATTTCAATTGCGCTAGCTGTGAATCAAGGACAGCGAATTTTGTTTCCAATTCGGCCAATTTCGCCCGCGCTTTTTCGAGCATTGCGGCTTGAATTTCATATTCTTCGCGCGTCACGAGGCCGTTTTTGGCGAGTTGCGCAATGATGCGCTGGCGGGCATTTTTTTCCAGATCTGAAGCAGGACTGTTCTTCAGCACTTGTTCGAACTTGCCTGCGAATTGATTAATCGCGTCAATTGCGGCTGAAGGAGAGAATTTTGGGGAAGTCATTTGTGTTTTCGACGTGGTTTCGGCGAATGCCTCGTAAAACGGGTTCAGGAGGCAATAAATTTCATGAGAAACGCATTGTATCGGACTGTAAATGCGGGCGGTTGCGTGAAATACCAATAGCTGTGCGCCATGCGTAACTTAAGCGCGGACTTTCATGCCACACGTGTATCAGTTTAAAGAAAAATGCCTGCGCAATATTGGTGCGCGCCACGTAAAAAATGCAATTTATTGGTGCGAGAAATGTTCTGGCCGAAAGAATTATGCTACAAAACAATATCTTGCAGCCGCTGTTCCATGAAACTCGCGTGGCACGTTACATGCTAACTATGCCAAGGATGCTGCAAAAGTAATTACACGTAACGATTTGTTGAATCACACTTCTTAAGGGGTCAGAAAATGAAAAATAGCAAAAAATCACTGTTACTTGCTGGTTTGCTTTCCACGGTAGCGTTTCAAGCTTTTGCCCAGACGCCTGCTCCGTCACCTGCGCCCGCTGCGGCACCTGCGCCCGCGCCAGAGAATACGTTGGTCCCCAAAGTTTCTCTTTACAGCGAATATGAATATCGTGGTATTGCGCAAACCGCTGAAAAGCCCGCCGCGCAGTTCAACCTCGATTTCGCCCATACAAGCGGTTTTTACGTGGGCCTATTCGTCACCAACATCAAGTGGTTGAAAGAAGCCGCAAAGGCCGGTGGATTTTCCACCAATGCGAACATTGAAGTTGATGTGTTCGGCGGCTACAAATTCGAGGTGGTCAAGGATGTGACGTTGGATGTGGGGTACCTGCGTTACGAATATCCATCGAGCAAGGCATTCAATCCCTCGCCCAATACTGATGAAGTTTATATTGGTGTCGCGACTGGGCCATTCAGCGCGAAGTATTCGCATTCGGTGAGCAATTTGTTCGGTTTTGTAAACAGCAAAAATTCAGGTTTTGCCGAACTAAATTGGAGCCAGGAAATTTTCCCGAAGTTCACCGCGAATGCACAGATTGCACGGCAAACCGTCAAGAACAATGGCGACTTTAGCTACAACGTGGTCAAGGTCGGTGGCACCTACGACATCGGCGACGGTTGGGCAGCGGGTGGCTATGTAAAAGGCACCAACGCCAAAGAAGCTTTCTACACTGTGAACGGCAAAGATCTGGGCAAAACGCGCTTGGTCGCGTTCGTTTCAAAATCGTTCTAAACGCATGCTGGAACGGACGTCCGCGAGAGCGTCCGATTTGAAGGTCGGTTTATTCCAAAGGGAGTCAGCACATGAAATTAGTCACTGCGATCATCAAGCCATTCAAGCTTGACGAAGTACGTGAAGCCTTGTCCGCGATTGGCGTACAAGGCATCACGGTTACGGAAGTCAAAGGATTTGGCCGACAAAAGGGGCACACCGAGTTATATCGCGGCGCGGAATATGTCGTGGATTTTTTGCCTAAAGTAAAAATTGAAGCAGCCGTGAAAGACGAAATGATTGATCAGGTGATCGAAGCGGTAGAAAAATCCGCGAACACCGGCAAGATCGGCGACGGCAAAATTTTTGTCTTCAATCTCGAACAAGTGGTTCGCATTCGCACCGGTGAAACCGGCGCCGATGCGCTTTAAACAAAGGGAGCCTTCCAATATGAAACGATATTTCTCAATCATCGCGCTATGGGCCTCGCTCATGTGTGCGATGGCGTTACCGGCAATGGCAGAAACGCCGCTGCAAGTCAATTTTGAAACCGGCAAAACAGCTTTGCCTGCGGGCTCAAAAGTTTCTATTGATGCGGCTGTCGCCAGCGTCAAAGATAAACCCGATGCGAAGCTCGCTATTTCCGGTTTTACCGACAAGACCGGCGACCCTGCAGCCAATGCTGAGCTCGCCAAACAACGCGCGTTTGCGGTTCGTGACGCGCTAAAAACAGCTGGCGTGGCAGAAGATAAAATTGTGCTGCAAAAGCCGGATCAGATTATGTCTGCTGGGACGCCTGAGGAGGCGCGTCGCGTGGAAATCAAAACAGTGATGGCGGCTGCTGCAGTACCAGCAGCTGCGCCAGCTGCCGCACCCGCTGCTACACCCGCCGCCGCCGCTGCGCCCGCACCCGTGCCTAACAAGGGCGATGTATCGTGGATGTTGATCTCGACAGCGCTGGTCTTGGTGATGAGCATCCCGGCGCTCGCGTTGTTTTACGGCGGCTTGGTGCGATCAAAAAACGTATTGTCGGTGTTGATGCAGGTGTTCGTGGTGTTCTCGCTAATTACTGTGCTCTGGGTTGTCTACGGCTACAGCTTGGCGTTTACCGAGGGCAATGCATTTATCGGCGGATTTGATCGTTTGTTCTTTAACGGTATCGCCAATGTGCCGAAGGGCGAATACGCGATGGCCGCAACATTCAGCAAAGGTGTGGTCATTCCTGAAATGTTGTTTGCTGCGTTCCAGGCGACTTTTGCCGCGATCACGTGCTGCCTGATTTTGGGCTCCATTGCCGAACGCATGAAATTCAGCGCGGTATTGTTGTTCGTGGTGTTGTGGTTCACGTTCAGCTACACGCCGATTGCCCACATGGTCTGGTTCTGGATGGGGCCTGATGCCTACACCGATCCTAAACTGGTTGACGGACTGAACGCGAAGGCAGGCTATTTGTGGCAGATGGGCGCGCTGGATTTTGCGGGCGGTACCGTTGTCCATATCAACGCCGGTGTATCGGGTCTGGTCGCGGCATACATGCTGGGTAAGCGCATCGGCTTTGGTCGTGAAGCGCTCACGCCGCACAACTTGACAATGACCATGATTGGCGCATCGCTATTGTGGTTTGGCTGGTTTGGTTTCAACGCAGGCTCTGCACTCGAAGCAGGCAATTCGGCAGTACTCGCGTTTATGAACACTTTCCTGGCGACAGCCTGCGCGGTGTTGTCATGGGTGGTGGCGGAATGGATGCTGAAGGGCAAGCCTTCCATGCTCGGTGCAGCCTCGGGCGCAGTGGCCGGCTTGGTCGCAATTACGCCCGCCGCAGGCAACGTGGGTATCCCTGGCGCGTTCGTGATCGGCACCTTGGCAGGATTTGTTTGTCTGTGGGGCGTGACGGGTTTGAAGCGCATGTTAAAGGTGGACGATTCGCTTGATGTGTTTGGTGTGCACGCGGTCGGCGGCATCCTGGGTGCCTTGCTGACCGGTGTATTCGTCGCGCCGTCACTCGGCGGGCCAGGCTTTGTGACCGATTGGGTGACTGCCGCAACTGGCTTCACGTCCATTGGCGAGCAGGTATTTATTCAAGCCAAAGCAGTGGGTATTGCCGTCGTTTGGTCAGCGGTCGTGACCGTGGTTGCGCTGTTTATCGTGAAAATGGTGGTGGGCTTGCGGGTTCCTGAAGATGAGGAGCGCGAAGGTCTGGATATCACCTCGCACGGTGAGTCTGCCTACAACGGCTAAAGCAGTGTGGATTTTCGGTCGGAATTGCGTTTGATTCTGACCGATAAATTGGTAAATGAAGAACGCCCCATTTCGATGGGGCGTTTTTTTGCGTGTCGCAACGGCTGCGCGCGCGACGTCCCTGACTTGAAATCTTGAGCGTCGTACCAAGCTCAATCACCAGCAACACTCGTTTGCGCATTCACTTATTGCACGCACGCTATAATGTGGGTGTGATTTAAAGGACTTAACTGTAATGAATCAACGCGATATTCACCTGCCCATCCCAGCTGCCGCCGATCGTACGCCAGCAGAGCTGATGGTTGACGTCCAGAGCAGCGTGGACACACGCAAGATCGCGATCAATCGTGTGGGTATCAAGTCGATTCGCCATCCGGTGCGGGTCAACGGCGCGGTTGGTGGCCCGATTCAGCATACGATCGCAACTTTTGCGATGTCGGTACGTCTTTCAGAAGACGTGAAAGGTACCCACATGTCCCGGTTCGTGGAGTTAATTGAGAACAACGCAGAACCGATTACTGTCCCCACATTTGGCAAACTGCTTGAGCGTATGGTTGATCGATTGGGTGTGGCAGAAGGTCACATAGACATGTCTTTCCCGTATTTCATCGAAAAAGTAGCGCCCGTATCGCGCGTGAAATCGATGCTGGATTATGAAATTACGTTGTCAGGTGAGATCAAAGGCAACGTGACCCGAATTACCACCAAAATCGTCGCGCCGGTCACCAGTTTGTGCCCCTGTTCCAAGGAAATTTCTGCTTATGGCGCACATAATCAGCGTTCACACATCAGCATTTCTGTCCGCCAAGCGGCAAACGCAAACGCAAATGGGGCTGCAGATGAGATGTCGATTGATGAAATTATTCGTGTTGCAGAAGAGCAGGCATCAGCGGAGCTGTACGGGATTTTGAAACGTGTAGATGAAAAATTTGTCACCGAGCGGGCCTACGACAATCCCAAGTTTGTAGAAGATTTGGTTCGCGATATCGCCAGCGCGTTGGATCGCGATCAGCGCATTGAGGCGTACACCGTTGAATGCGAAAACTTTGAATCGATTCATAACCATTCTGCATTTGCGGTAGTTGAGCGGGATAAATTGCTGCCTGCCTGATCCATGTCCGGGCATATAGCAAATACTGCCCGCCCTAAAACTTTGGCATATTTTTAAAATGTAAAACCGATCAGTAACATCTGCATCGGCAAGATTGAATACCCTAAAAATTCCGTTAGGAAAACGTTATGTCATCGGCTACGCCAACCCCACTTTTTCAGAGCGACGAAGATCCGAACGGTGCCGCGTCCAGCCGCATTCGCTCACGTCTGGTGCGAGCTAATCGGCGCTTTCATGCGAACGATAATATTTCTGCGTTCGTGAAAGACGGCGAGCTCGACCAGTTGCGTGATGAAGTGGCGATCAAAATGGCGGAAGTGTTGAAGAGCTTGGTGATTGATACCGAGAACGATCACAACACGGAAGAGACGGCCAAGCGTGTCGCTAAAATGTTTATCAAGGAAGTATTCGCGGGCCGTTATGTGAAGCAGCCTGACGTCACCGAATTTCCCAACATCGAGCATTTGAATGAGCTGATGATTGTCGGCCCGATCACGGTGCGCAGCGCCTGTTCGCATCACCTATGCCCGATCATTGGTCGCGTGTGGATTGGCGTGATGCCGAATGAACATTCGAATTTGATTGGTCTTTCAAAGTATGCGCGGCTGTGCGATTGGATCATGAGCCGCCCGCA
>JANMQR010000302.1:0-5922 GCA_031370625.1 Burkholderiales bacterium
TACCAATTCTGGAATAGAAAATCAATGAACAACGAATCACGCTTTTTTGTGATCGGTACATTTATTTTGAAGGGTATGCCTATCGCCCGAATTAGGCTTCAGTGTTGCGACCAAATATTGGGTAAAGCATAAACGTAAAAAACACGCTGAAGATGGAACGCATAAACGAACTTAACCGTAACGGTGGCAGGCAACCCCATGCCCACCCGCGCCCTCAGGACTGCGGGTCGTAGTACCCAAAGACGCGCAGCTCCTGGTCGCAGCGGCAGGCAGGCCTTCGCGATTCGCGCGGCCCACGAGACCGCCTCCTCGCGCGAGCCCAGTTCGAGCACCGTGAAGCCGCCGTTGAGTGGGGGTGCCCACGGGTAACCACCTTCGGCGACCGCGCCATCGGCCGAGACGAGCGCAGGCGGCACGTCGTCGTCGATGCCGCCGCCGAAGACGTAGACGCCAGCGGCTTTCGCTTCGTCGATCACGGCGTGTGCGTTGCGGCCCACCGCCTCCAACTCGTTGTCGGGCACGACCATTGCCGCGCTGGGAAAAGAGATCAGGTATTTGGCCATATTGCTCGTCCTTTTAGGGATTGATGACGATCATGAGGTGTGTGTGGCCTAATGTGGAAATCAGCTGCGCGCAAAGCGCTCCGATGCATCGAAGGGTTAGGCCTCATCTTCAGCATTGATCCGCGAACATTGCTCAGTCTGCTGCAGCAAAATGCGCCATCTGGTCTGCGTGCGCCTTCACGAAAGCTGGTCGAGCCGTGGCCCGCGCGACATACTCACGACCGGCTGGATATGTTGCTAACCCGTCGAAGCGATCAACAAGGCGCAGCACATCCGCCATCAATATATCGGCGATTGAAAAAGTGCCCACAAGCCATTCGCGTGCGGTCAACACGGCCTCCATATGCTTAAGCCGTGATGTGAGGAAGTCGTCAAAAAACTTCCACATCGGCGTTTCTCCCGTGTCACCAGAGAATTTGAAAAAAGACCAGGGCTGGCTGGCGGCTTCAACCGAAGCGAGTGAGGCAAACAGCCATTGTTTGACCTCGCTCCGAACGCGCGGATCGGCAGGCATCAGCTTCTCACTACGCTCGCCCAAATGAAGCAGGATCGCGCCGCTCTCGAAAATCGAGATGTCTCCATCGGTCAGCCACGGCACTTGGCCAAAGGGCTGGTGTGAGAAATGCTCTGCGTTTCGATCGCGAAATGGCACGCTCTCAATGCGATAGGGTAAAGCGGCCTCTTCCAATGCCCAACGTACCCGTATGTCCCGCACATAGCCGCGCGGCATTTCGGGAACCCAATCGAAGGTCGTGAGGACTAAGTTGGTCATGTTATGTTTCCTTTCGTTTCTTCAGCGCTGCTCTTGTGAGTTCAACTAATCGAAATCTTCCGGCTCAAACATTTGTCGCACTTCAATCTCGGCGCGGCCATGATCAAGCGAGGGATTGGGGAATCGTCGTGTCCATTCCAGCGCCTCTTCGCGCGAGCGCACCTGGATGATCGTGTAACCCGCGATCAGTTCTTTGCTCTCGGCAAATGGGCCGTCGATAATATTGCGTTTATCGCCATCGTATTGAATGCGCCAGCCTTTCTTGCTCCCTTGCAAGCCCGATCTGTCCAACAGTAGGCCCGCCTTGGCGAGTTGCTCGTGATAGTTTTCCATTGAGGTCAATGATGCTTCGTCAGGCATCACGTTCGCCTCGTCGGCATCCTTGGCCGCTTTGACGATGATCATGAATCGCATGTGAGTTCCCCTTGTCATCAACATGGAAATGTTTATTCACGCGGCATTCAGCCCGTGCGAATCTTCATTTCATTAACACGACGAACGAGCGAACGTTATTTCGACAGCCTTTTCGAAATTTTTGAAATTATCTTAACGCTACAAAAATTTACTCGTAGCAGGGGGCCAATTCTCTGACTTCCACCGTACACCATTGCGCTGCGGGGCACTCTTTCGCAATGGCGATTGCCTCGGCCTTTGTCTCGCAATCGAGCAAAAAGAAGCCACCGATCATTTCTTTGGCTTCAGTAAACGGGCCGTCAATCACCAGAGCTTTGTTGCCACGCACTTGCACGCGTGCGGCGTCGGTTTGCGACCGCAACGACTGACTGCCGAGAAACTTGCCTCTGGATTTAAGTTCGTCACCAAATTTCAGCATGCTCGCGTATAGTTCGCGGCCTTCAGCTTCACTGCGGGTTTGTCTTTGCTCGGTGGGTTCAACAATCAGCAGCATGTAGGTCATGACATTGCTCCACGTTTAGCGATGAGGATACTTATTCTTTTATCTCTTTGCGTACTGCGCAGTTCAAGCAGCAGATTTTGTATAATCAAAGTCCCTTTTGCAACACCTCACCCCAATCTACATTCCCCCTGGAGTCACTCTCATGAAAAAACCAATGCGCGTCGCTGTGACTGGTGCCGCTGGCCAAATCGGTTATAGCTTGTTGTTCCGTATCGCGTCTGGCGAAATGCTTGGCAAAGACCAGCCGGTGTTTTTGCAACTGCTCGAAATCGCGGACGAGAAAGCGCAAAAAGCGTTAAAGGGCGTGATGATGGAATTGGACGATTGCGCGTTTCCGTTACTCGCAGGCATGAGCGCACATTCGGATGCGATGGCGGCATTCAAGGATGTGGATGTCGCGCTACTGGTCGGTGCGCGCCCACGTGGGCCTGGCATGGAGCGGAAAGATCTGCTCGAAGCCAACGGTGCAATTTTCACCGTGCAGGGCGCGGCGTTGGATGCGGTGGCATCGCGCAACGTAAAAGTATTGGTGGTCGGTAATCCCGCGAATACGAATGCCTACATCGCGATGAAATCCGCACCTAATTTGCCGCGTGAAAATTTCACCGCCATGCTGCGTCTGGATCACAACCGCGCACTGTCGCAGCTCGCCACCAAAACCGGCAAGCCAGTCGATAGCATTGAAAAAATGATCGTCTGGGGCAATCACTCGCCAACGATGTATCCCGACTACCGCTTCGCCACGATTGACGGCGTAGCCGCACCAGCAGCGGTGAATGACCAGGCGTGGTATCGCGATACATTCATCGGCACTGTCGGTAAACGCGGCGCGGCGATCATCGAAGCGCGCGGCGTATCTTCGGCGGCGTCAGCAGCGAACGCGGCGATTGATCACATCCGCGATTGGGTGCTCGGCACCAACGGCAAATGGGTCACGATGGGCATTCCATCCGATGGCAGTTACGGCATTCCCGATGGTGTGATGTACGGCGTGCCGGTGACGTGCGCGAACGGCAAATACGAGCGTATCAAAGGCCTCGAAATCGACGAATTCTCACGCGGCAAAATGGACAACACGCTGAAGGAATTGGAAGAAGAGCGCGCCGGTGTGGCGCATTTGTTGAAGTAGATTTTGTTTAGCAACAAATTAAAAAGCCGCAGATGAAAGTCTGCGGCTTTTTTGTTGGATGGCTGCTATTGACACGCTGCTTTGGCCTCCTCTCCGGCGGGAGAGGGCTGGGGTGAGCGTGGTTTTCGCAAATGGCAACCAACCCTCATCCCAACCCTTCTCCCCTAGGAGAAGGGCTAAAAGAGTTGAAATACTCGTTTGCGTTACACGTTCTAATGTGGAGTGTTTTAAGTCCACATCATTTTAGCCGCATAAGAACCCATTGTGATGTTCACTCCCCGGGCTCTAAATTAAGGTTTTTTTCGATTTTTGTAACCCTGCTTCGAATGGCATCGAGCGAATTGCTTGCTTTGGGATGTATGTTTGTATCCGTTTCGTGAAGATAGGTTGAAAGTGCACGTAGATCAACTGACGAGGCTTTTATTTTTTCTTTGGTTGGCAGGAACGAAAAAGACCATTTAGAGATGGTTGAGTAGAACGGGATGGCGTTCATCTTTGCTAAAAGATCGCAATGACTTTTCATTATTGCTTCATACGCTTTATCGGAGCGTTCGGGAGTGCGCGAAATTGACGTATGAATTATGGCAGCGTGGAAAGATAAGTTGAATCTAACTTCTCCGATAACTTTTTTCAGCTCATATGTTGGTTCTATGAAAAGTTTTGAAAGCAGTTGACTCAATATATAGAGCAATAAGCCGCCAGATATTGTTACTGCAGAAGTGCATAGGATTTTCTCAAAATCTGTCATTGAAGTAATTCCATAATTTAATTGTTAATCTAAGACGCATGAAGCAAGTATTTTTAAAAGTGTGCCTTACTGATAAACATGCACGCCCCCATTCACCGCCATATTCGTCCCCGTGACATAGCCTGATTCCTCCGCCACCAAAAACACCACCGCATTCGCCACATCATCCGGCGTACCAGCGCGTCCGGCAGGGATTTGCGCCAGTGTTTGTTGACGCAGGTCTTCGCGCATCGCGGCCGTCATATCTGTCTCAATAAATCCCGGTGAAACCGCGTTGACTGTGACGCCTTTTTTAGCCACTTCAAGCGCGAGTGATTTGGTAAAACCTAAAATGCCCGCCTTCGCCGCCGCGTAATTGGTTTGGCCGAATGCGCCTTTGGTTGCGTTCACGCTGGAGATATTGACGATGCGGCCGAAACCGCGATCACACATGCCATCAATCACGTGGCGCGTCACATTGAATACGCTATTCAAATTGGTGCTGATCACGGCGTGCCACTGCTCGGGTGTCATCTTGCGCAGGCTCACATCGCGGGTGATGCCGGCACAATTCACGAGTACGGAAATCTCGCCATACGTCGCTTGAATATCCGCGATCATTTTGCCGCTGGCGCTGAAATCCGAGACATCGGCCAGCGCAATTGCACAATCGTCAGCGCCAAATCCTGCCGCCTTCATTTTGGCTTGCCACGTAAGCTCAGAGCCGGGCACGAGGTAATTCGCGATGACGAAATAACCTTTTCGGGCGAGTGCGATACAAATTGCAGTGCCGATGCCGCCGACACCGCCGGTGACAAGGGCGATTTTATTTTTCATGGGAGATTGTTGAGTTGAGTGGGGCGTATCACCCTCTCTCCAGCCTCCCTCCCCCTTGACGGGGGAGGGATCGAGGGAGAGGGTGTGACCGCTTGAGCGACGTTGAATACATTGAGTTGCCTTGTCAATAACAAGGCGAACCCCATAAATAATACGCAAAAAAAACCCCAAGAGGAAACCTCTTGGGGTTGAATCCTTTACCGATTCTAGCGAATACGAATAAAGGAGGAGGAGACGTTGTGAAACGTATTACTGATTTATTTACGCTTCGATGATGCAGTAGCTTTGGTTGCTGTTTCGGTGGCGGTCTTGAACGCGTTTTCAGCGTACGAAGATGCTTGCTTACCGGCCTTCGAAAACGAATCCATGGCAGCCGTTGATGCAGCCAAACCTTGTTTCATTGCAGCAATCGCGACATCAGAACCCGCTGGTGCAGCTTTGGCGGCTTTGTCGAGGCTGTCGGCCATCGACTTTTGGAAACCAGCCACGCGCTCTTCGATCAAAGCTGAAAAATTTGCTTGAGCAGCAGAAGTGATTTCGTACAAATTCTTGGAGTAGCCAGTGAAAAACTCAAGACCGGTTTCAGCTGTTTTGGTGCTCACGCTGTTCATTTCCTGAACATCTTTTACGCCAGCGAAAGACTTTGCTGTTTTTGAAGTTTGGTCGAGGCCAACTTTGGTGGCTTCCAGGTTCAACGCCATCATGCGCTCGGCGCTGGAGATTGACGCGTGAGCAAATTGCATTGCTGCATCAACGGCGGATTTCGAAAAATCGCCAAACTGTTCTGCTGCGGTATTCATCGTTGTCATGATCGTAATTCCTTAATTTGGGTGGATAAAAGTGAATGCGGAGGATATCGAAATCAGCGTGTCCAAATACAAACCGAACGCCAATCCAATCCAACATGTCGCTACAGAACACCCACTCACTCAAAATATTGCCGAGGACGCTTTGAATCAAAAATGGTGCGCTGCACAA
>JANMQR010000327.1:0-2692 GCA_031370625.1 Burkholderiales bacterium
CCGGCGCGCTATCGGATCGCGTGAGTCGTAAGAAACTGCTGATCGCGGTTCAGGCTTCGTTACTGTTGCTCGCCACCGGCCTCACCATCGTCACCGTCACAGGCCACATCACCATCACCCTTCTTGCTGTGTTTGGATTTATGCAAGGTGTGTTGAATGGCATTGAAGTGCCGACACGTCATGCGTTTTTTGTGCAGCTGATTGACGATAAAGCTGATTTGCCGAACGCGATTGCGCTAAATTCAATCAACATCAACGGCACCCGTTTGCTCGGGCCTGCGCTCGGCGGATTGCTGATTGCTGCCGTGGGCGAGGCGGCGTGTTTTGGATTGAATGCACTCTCGTATCTCGCGGTGCTGATCCAGCTCATGCGGATCAAGCCGCGTGAACCTGCACGCAAAGCAATCAGTCAATCCTTCGCTCGCGATCTCGCGGAAGGCTGGCGCTTTGCCCTCACGCATCCGGTCATTCGCGCACTGGTGTTGATGGTTGGCGCAGTGTCATTCGCGATCAGTCCGTACACTATTTTGATGCCCGCGATTTCGGTTGAAACCTTCGGTCAGGGTGCCAAATTAAACGGCCTCTTCATCAGCGCAGTGGGTCTGGGCGCGCTGATCGGCGCGATCACCTTCGCGTTGCGCACCAACGTGCGCGGGCTCACGCGATGGCTGCTGGGTACGGCAACGATTGCAGCATGCGGTGTGATCGGTTTTTCATTTTCGCGCACCGAATGGATTTCGTTTGTGTGCATGTCGATGACCGGCATGGGGCTGATGGGTTCGTCCGTATGTGTAAACACGATTATTCAATCCATCGTCGACGACGATAAGCGCGGTCGTGTCGTCAGTATTTATTCCACATTTTTTATCGGTGCCGCGCCACTCAGCCACCTTGCCGCAGGATGGCTCGCGGTACGCATCGGCGCGCCACACACCTTCCTCGTTTGTGGATTGATTTGCGCGGCGGCATGCCTGGTGTATCTTGCTTATCTGCCACGCTTGCGCGCGCATATTCGTCCGCTCTACGCCGCACGCGGCATCATCGACCCCATCACCGCAGAGGCACCAAAATGAGCAATACCGTCTTATTCGAACAACACGGCAGCATCGGCATCATGACCTTCAATCGACCCGACGTTTTCAACGCAATGTCGGTGGAACTCATCATGGCCTTTCGTGACGTGACTGCCGACATCATGAAATCAAGCACCGTGCGCGCGTTGATTGTGCGCGGCGCGGGCAAAGCGTTTTTGGCGGGCGGCGATGTGGCACATTTTTATAAAGAACGCGAGACCGTTGCCGAAACCGTCAAGCCGCTCGGCGACGCGTTGCACGAAGGCATCATCAACATTCGCAACATGCCCTTCCCCGTCATCGCCGAGGTGCATGGGGCCTGCGCCGGCGCGGGCGTGAGCGTGATGATGGCGTGCGACTTCGCCATCGCCAGCACCGCCGCACAATTTAAAACCGCGTACACGCAAATCGGCCTATCGCCCGATGGCGGCAGCACCTATTTTTTACCGAGATTGCTGGGTATGCGCAAAGCAACTGAACTCATCATGTTGTCCGAGACCATCAACGCACAACAAGCACTGGCGCTGGGTTTGGTAAATCGCGTGGTCGCCATTGATGCGCTATCGACTGAAACGATGCAGCTAGCCGAGCGCCTCGCCGCCGGTGCCACGCAAGCCTACGCGCGTGCGAAACGGCTGATCAATCAATCGTGGAATACGCCGATCAAAGAACACCTAGATGACGAAATCGCCTACTTTGCCGACTGCGCAAAAACCGACGATTTCAAAGAAGGTGTGACCGCGTTTGTGGAAAAACGAAAGCCTAAATTTACGGGGAAGTAATTAGATTAACGCTTGGAAATTGTGAACGTAAAAGTGGACGCCGTTTCTTCCGAGCCCAACAGCGGATTTCCCGTCTGCCGACAAAATGCCGCGAAATCTTTTACCGAACCAGGGTCAGTCGCGACGATGCGCAATACCTGCCCCGACTCCATATCCGCCAACGCTTTTTTCGCGCGCAAGATCGGTAGTGGACAGTTCAGACCTTTGACGTCCAGCTCTTTGGTGATGTTTAGTGTGTTCATGTATTGCTCCCGGAAACGAGTTGAGAATATACCAGAGGTGGGGTGGGGTTTTTGGGAAGTTATTGGAACGGTGCGCTGATGGTTACGTAAAAACTTCTCGTCTATTGTCTGTGTTGCAGCTAGCTCGTCATGCTAATAAAAAAGCAAACCCCAGCATCCGCGCCCACTTCGAAGCAAAAATGTGCCGAAACACCCGCAGATATTAGCTCGTAGAACTCGTAGAGCGCACTGACCCCGGACTTGATCCGGGGGATTTGCGCCGTATGTGTTTGCTATCGGTGATGCATCCACCGAGCCGGGGGTAGCCCGGCGGCTAGTTCCTTTCTTTTGCTTCGCCAAAAGAAAGGAACCAAAGAAAAGGCGACCCGGGTTCGGCGCCCCGCAAAAAGCGCGGGGTTCCCAGCGCAACTCAAAGCGACAGGCCGCAGCGGAACACGCTTTGCGAAAACGTTTTGTAGCAAGTGCGCGTGTCGCGGCGCAAAGCTCAAACAGTCCTCGCGGAATGCCCCTGTCGCTTCTGCGTTGCTCGGCGGCTCTTACGGGGCCCTCCTGCTTTTGGGGTTTGTCGTTGAGGCGACGGAATTGGGCTCCCGCC
>JANMQR010000371.1:0-7757 GCA_031370625.1 Burkholderiales bacterium
GGTGGCGCTGCATCGCCATCCCGACGCAGTAGCCGAAATCGAAGCACGATTTGGCGCTGACGCTTACCCAAAGCGTGTCCTGATGGCAGAATTCCCCATTGGCTCGACCATCATTCCAAATCCGTTTAATCGCATCGCCGCTTTCTCGTGCGGCGATCATCATTTCTTGCCTGGTTTTCCGGAAATGGCATGGCCGATGATCAAGTGGGTGCTGGAAACAAAGTACGCGCGTCTTTTTCACCAAACGCCATTCGCGGAAGAAATTATTGTGATTGAACGAGCCGGTGAAAGCGATTTGCTCGACGCGATGAACTATATCGTCAAGCATTATCCGAGCACCAAACTGTCCAGCTTGCCGCAGTTTTTAGCGAGTGCTGCCGGTGGTCGCATGATCGAATTATCGATTCGCGGTGATCCCGCCGCAGTGCCGCTGGCGATGGCTGAATTGAAACAACAAGTTCACAATCTCGGTTTCGACTTGAGAGTAAAGTAAGCGAACGAAGTCAGGCGATGTTTATGTTCGCGGCAGTATTTTTTTGACTCTATTTTCATATAGCAGCACTTCGTCTTTATTCACTTTAGAAGGGGCAGATCATGGGGTTACTCGATAGCGTACTAGGCGGGATGATGGGCGGCGGCCAACCGGGTCAGGGTGCCAATCCGCTCATGCAAATGGCATTGCAAATGTTGATGAGTAAAGCGGGCGGAAGCGCTGGCGGTACGGATGGTGCAGGGGGTGCAGGTGGTGGATTAGGCGGTATGCTCGGCGGCATGTTGGGCGGGGGGCAAGCCAACGTATCAGCACCCAATATGGGTGGCTTAGGCGGTATTCTTGACGCGTTCCAGAAAGGTGGGCTCGGCCACATTGCTGATTCGTGGGTAAGCCAGGGTGACAACATGCCCGTTACCGGCGACCAGGTGAGCGAAGTGTTCGGCAACGACAAAATCTCGGCAATGGCGAGCCAACTTGGGATGTCGCACGGCGACGTATCCGGCGGGCTTGCACAAATTTTGCCGCAGCTTGTTGACCGCGTAACGCCAAACGGTCAAGTCCCGCAAGATCACAACATGTTGCAAGATGCCCTGAGCGGGCTATTCAAGCGGTAGACAAACTCATGATGCATTCCCGCGTACGATTTGGTGAAGTTGCCGATTCATCTTCTCGACGCGGGGTTTTTTTTGCTCGTTGTATATGTCGTGATTTACAGCGCAATTTAGGTCGCAATTTACTTTCAGTCTGCCTCGCATTCCTGGTCACGTTTTCCAATAGTGCCGCGATCGCTAACGCCACAAACGACTCATGGAAAATGCTGGCGCGTGGTGGCTACGTTATTTTGCTCAGACACACCGCCACGGTACCAGGCGTTGGCGATCCACCAGGGTTCGTGCTTAACGATTGTGCCACTCAGCGCAATCTCAGCGCTGAAGGGCGGGCGCAGGCGGCGCGTTGGCGGGTTGCGATTGCGGAGCACAAAGTACCGATTGGCGAAGTGTTTTCGTCGGAATGGTGTCGTTGCATTGATACCGCAAAGATCGCGTTTGGTCATGCAAACGCCGCGCCGAAAAAATGGTCTGCGTTGAATTCATTTTTTGAATCCGCACAAAATCAGCCTGCGCAAACAGCGGCGGTCAAGAAACGCCTGCCGATACTGTTGCAAGAGGCCAAAAAGCTTGGCAAAAACGTGGTTTTCGTCACGCACCAAGTCAATATAACCGCACTCACCGGAGTCGCACCGCAATCGGGTGAGGCAGTCGTCATCGAGCTTGATGCACAACGAAATGTCTTGGTGATTGGGCGTGTGTTGGTAGAATAATTTCCACCCACTAAGGCAGTTTAGTTTCGTCTCGATCTTTGCCGTCGGCACTTACTTCGGCCGGTTGCTTTGCCTGATAAGCGACGAGTTCAATAATCAGCTTTACATCGTTACTCACCGATGTAGCCCAGGCCTTCATGCCGAAATCTGCACGTTTGACGTTTACGAACGCCTCCGCCGAACAACGGGCCCGCTTTTGCGCCTCGCCAAGCGTGCAGCCTGATTTCGCCACCGTAAGTGTTACTGGTTTGCTAACACCAAGTAACGTGAGCGTGCCGTCAATCGACCTCAAGCTTGCCCCATCCCAGTTAAACGCTGAAGACTTGAACGTTATCGCGGGAAACTTTTCGACATGGAAAAACTGCGGACCGCGCAGCATCTCGTTCGTCGCGTCTGCATTGAGCACATGCGTGTGCAAGGTCGTAGCATCGATCTCGGCATGAATGCTGTCCAGCGCCCGTCCTTCGGGGTCATGGCGCGTCGGGTCGTGGTACAAACTACCGGTGGTGCGGTTAAATTTGCCACGCACCGTCATTAACCCCAGGAACTTTACTTCAAAGCGCGAGTGAGTTTCACTGGGGTCCAATACAAATAGCGGCGGCTTTGGATATGCGATAGGTGTAGACGCTGGTTGCGCACCCGGTGCGCCCAGCGGCTGTGCCTTAGCTACGCCAACCCCAGCACCCGCGAACACTGCCCACAGCGCAAAACAAAAACCGAGCGTACTAATCTTCATCAGAAAATGTGTGCATCATCGATTTATGCAAACGCTCCAGCGCGCGACGATCCTGCTTGGTCGGCCTGCCCTTGAAGAGCGGCGGCGGCAGATCGCGAAGCTCGGCCTGCAACACCTGTCGAGCCGCGATACTTTCAGGCTTTTCGTCGTAAAGCTCGCGAGCAAGTGGTGCCGAGACGCGCTTTTCGCTGATCCCCTGCACCACCAATTCGGTCGCATAGGGCGGCCTGCGTAAGGTCAGCTCGTCGCCGATCCGAATGGTCTTGGCTGGCTTGGCACGCTCGCCATTTACATCCACGTGGCCAGCGGTGATTGCCTCAATCGCTAATTGGCGAGTTTTGAAGAACCGCGCTGCCCAGACCCATTTGTCCAAGCGTACGGATTCTGCGATGTTGCCTTTATCCTCGTTTGCCATTCATTTTCACCACCGCAACATTCATCGGTAATCCTGTTCCCGTATCGTATTCGGCACCCGCCATCACGCCCAATCGCGCAATATCTTCTGCCGACTTGCGTCCCTTGTAGACCGCGTACATTGCGCCCAACGCAAAATCGCGGCCTGAGCCAATGGACCAAAAGCGATCAAACTCAAACACTTCGCGCATCGAATAGACGCCGAAAATACCGCTGGAGTTCACCACCAACGAGGTTAATTGCGACGATTCATAGGGGTCATCCTCCTCTTCCTTCGGATTCAGGTATGCCTCTTCCTTCAAGATAGGATGAATCTTGCGGAAACTCTCGTAAATGTCATCGCGCCCGTGAAATTTGAATTCCGGGTGCTTTTTCAGCAGATGCTCAAGCACCAGCTGGTGCGCAGCGGAACCCGCAATCCCAAAATAAGTATCACCGTGCTTCAACAGTTTCTCCGGCGCAGCGTCGTGGACGCTCGCGAGACGGGTTGAGCCGAACGTGGTCAACGTATCACCTGCGATTACAGCCATGCCGTCTTTTTTTACGACCACGATAGTTGTCATGCTAATGCCCCTGTTTACTCGAAATTGCCGGTCAGTCCCAGATTTAGCCGTCAAGCGTAGCTTAAAACCTGCCTAATTGCGCAGCCTGTCCCCAAAATTTACCAGCAATACCCCAGCAACCACCAGCACCGCGCCCAGCACTCGAGGGGTAGTTAGCTCTCGGACGGTCATCCCCAGAATACCGGCACGATCAAACACGAGCGACGCCAGAACCTGCCCTGCCACCACCAAACTCAACATGGTTGCCACGCCGATTCTGGGCGCGAGCAAGGTAGTGCCAAAAACAAACATCGCACCCAGTAATCCGCCCACCAACTGCCACGGCGCGACTGAGGAAAGCTTGAGTACGCTGCTCCACTTTTCACCAGAGAGCGCGCAAACCGCAACCAGAACGATTGATCCGACTACAAAATTCACCATTGCCGCAAATACTGCACCGCTCCCAAGCGACATTCGCAGCGAATTATTGATAATGGCCTGCAATGGAATAACGCAACCAATAAAAAATGCAAACAGTACCAAAAGCGCGTTCATGAGCTTCCAATTCAGTATCAGTAAATAAGTAAATCAACCCGTTGAATCTTACTTCAGTTTCCATCGCCACGGTCGCGTCGAATCTACAGCTGGGCACCAGGGTAAACACGTGCCGCGCCCGTCACCCACCCAAATACTGACGTTGACTTCGCCTATCTGCTTGGGCACACTTGGAGCCTGCATGAAAGTCAATTTTCGACTTCAAAAACTGCAATTCAAAAAACAACTTGGACATTTGGAGACACGCATGAAAGTCAGTTTGTCGATTAAGAAGAGCGTGAGCATGTTGCTCGCCATATCTTTGGCATCAGTGTTCACCAGCGTCGCAGCGATATCGGGCGCATCGGCTAAAACATTTCGCTGGGCGAGTCAGGGCGACGTTCTCACGATGGATCCGCACTCGCAAAACGAAGGTTTGAATAACTCGATGGCAGATCATATTTATGAGCCACTGGTCAATCGCGGCAAAACCATGGCTATTGAGCCGAGTCTGTCCCTAAGCTGGACGCAGGTGAACCCAACCACGATGCGATTCAAGTTACGCGATAAGGTCGTTTTTCATGACGGCGCATCTTTTTCAGCCGACGATGTGGTGTTTTCAATTACCCGCGCGCTGGAAAAAACCTCAGATTTTTCTGCCTATATGCAGGGCATCAAAGAGGCTAAAAAAATCGACAACCTCACCGTTGACATCGTCAGTGACGGCCCTAATCCAACGCTGCTGGATCAGCTCACGGAAGTGCGAATGATGAACAAGGCCTGGGCGCTAAAAAACAATGCGCAAAAGCCGCAGGATTTCAAAAACAAAGAAGAAACCTATACCGCACGTAACACCAACGGTACTGGCCCATTCATCCTCAAAACCCGCGAACCGGATGTAAAAACAGTGCTGACTGCCAACCCGAAATGGTGGGGAAAGCGCGATGGCGCGTCTACTGATGAAGTGGTCTATACACCGATCAAAAATAACGCCACGCGCATCTCGGCCCTGCTCTCAGGTGAAGTGGATTTCGTGCTTGATCCGCCGGTGCAAGATGTGCCGAAATTAAAGGAAGATAAAGCCATCAAGGTTTTGGAAGGCAATGAAAATCGCACCATCTTTTTGAATTTCGATCAGGGCCGCGATGAACTGCTGTACGGCACCAAAGGCAAAAATCCGTTCAAAGATATTCGCGTGCGCCAAGCCATGCTTCACGCCATTGATGCGAACGCGATTCACATCAGCGTAATGCGCAAGTTATCGCTCCCCACGATGTCGATGATTGCGCCGCAGGTACGCGGGTATAGCAAGGATCTGGAAAAACGTCCGCCAGTAGATATTGCAAAAGCGAAAAAGCTAATGACCGATGCGGGGTTCGCGACAGGCTTCGATGTCACACTGGATTGTCCAGATAACCGCTACATCAATGACCAGAATATTTGCGTCGCGTTGGCGGGCATGCTCGCCAAAATTGACATTCGCGTCAAAGTAAACGCGATGCCCCGTGCGCTGTATTTCCCGAAAATTCAGAATAGCGATACCAGCATGTATTTGTTAGGCTGGGGAGTACCGACTTTTGACTCGCTATATACGCTGCAATCCATTCTGCGCAGCAAAGGCCAAGGCGGTGATGGCACCTGGAATTTTTCAGGCTACTCGAACCCCAAAGTCGATGCGATTGTAGATCAGCTCAAAACTGAGGTGGACTTCAAAAAACGCGCTGAGCTGACGCGCGAAGCGCTGCTGCTTGATCAGGCAGATGTGGGCCATATTCCTTTGCATCATCAAGTGATTCCGTGGGCCATGCGCAGCAATATCACGGTCGTGCATCGTCCCGACAATCGCATGAACGCTAAATGGGCGGTGATTAATTAAAGTTACCTTTTTGGTGCATCCGCGCACAACATAAATCACATCCATTACAATTCGGACTATGTAGTTTCCTGCCCGTCGCGCGACCCGCTTGATAAATCCAAACGGGGCACACTCGACGGGCAGGTCGTTTCCAGTGGATCGCGTTGCTCAATATCGAATACATCAAAAACAAAAAATCCACATGATGGAATGGCACTGATTGTGCATTTCAATATCCGCACTTGCTTTAATTTGACTTTGCACCATGCTTGACCCACCCGATGATGTTGGCAATCTATGGCTTACAAAAACATGTTTAGACATTGCATAAATTTCAACATGACCTTACGCCCGGCTTTCACCTTCGCGCTAACTGTCGTCGTAGCTATCGCAACCATCGCCACTACGAGCGCCGAAGCCAAACCCCTTCGCTACGCCACCCAAGACGAGCCGCAGACACTGGATCCTCACGCGGCCAACTTGGCTGTGACGAATCGCTTGCTTGGCAACGTTTACGAAGGCCTTACCGGACGCGATAAGGATTTCAAACTGGTGCCCTGGCTGGCCGTTTCGTGGACGCAGCCGGATCCAAAAACATGGCGATTCAAGCTGCGGCCGAGCGTTAAATTCCATGACGGATCACCCTTCACCGCAGACGATGTGGTGTTCTCAGTAGAGCGTGCGCTTTCCGCCAATTCGCAAATGAAATCTTCCGTTCAGGGCGTGGCGAGCGCTAAAAAAATCGACGATTTAACCGTCGATATTTTGATGAAGGAACCCAACCCTGTTTTGCTCAACCACATATTCTTTTTTCGCATCATGAGCAAATCGTGGGCGCAAAAAAACAACGCGCTGCTCCCGCAAAATTACAAAGACAAAGAAGATACGTTTGCGTCGCGCAATACTAATGGCACCGGCCCGTTCATGGTCACGCTGCGCCAGCCGGATGTGAAAACGGAGCTGGTCGAGAATCCAAACTGGTGGAACAAGGCAATTCCCGAAAAAGGCAATGTCAGCAAAGTCACGCTGCTGCCCATTAAAAACAACGCCACGCGTTTGGCCGCATTACTGTCGGGCGAAGTCGATTTCGTAAACGACCCGCCATCGCAGGACATCGCGCGCTTAACGGCGGCGCCCAACATTACGATGATAAAAGGTGCAGAAGCCCGCGTGCAATATGTGGCGCTTGATCTGCATCGCGACGAGCTGCTTTATTCAAATGTGAAAGGTAAAAATCCGTTCAAGGATATTCGTGTTCGCCAAGCCATTGCCCACGCGATTGATGCCGAAACAATCAAAACCAAGGTTATGCGTGGGCTCGCAAGACCAACCAACACCATCATGACACCCGTTGATCAAGGCTATAGCAAGGATGCCGATGTTCGTCCACCGTACAACCTCCAGCGCGCCAAAGCATTGCTGACGGAGGCAGGCTATCCAAACGGATTTGAAGTCACCCTTGATTGTGGCGCCGCCCAGCCGCCTGCTGATATTTGTCAGGCAATTGCGCCCATGCTGGCGCGCATCGATATCAAAGTCACACCAAACATCGTACCCACTGCAAATTATTTCCAGAAGATTCAAAAGTTCGACACCAGCATGTATCTACTAAGCTGGAGTTCGCCGACCTCTGATGCGTTGTACACCTTGCAGAGCCTGCTCCGCACCTACAGCGGCGACAGTACCGGCAATGGTGACAACAACTTTGGCCGTTATTCGAACCCGAAGATGGATTCGTTGATTGATAAAATCCGCGTCGAGAACGATTTAAAAAAACGCGACGAATTTATTCGCGAAGCGCTGCTGCTGGCCAATGCGGAACTGCCCGTTATCCCGATTCACCAACAGTTGTGGCCGTGGGC
>JANMQR010000382.1:0-10282 GCA_031370625.1 Burkholderiales bacterium
AAACGTATAAGGAAAATTGGAGTTTGGCTTCATGGTTTACTGCATTCTTTAACGTAGTTGCGGGCCTTGATAGCAAAACGATTCCGGGCGCTCCAACCCGATTTCAATTAAGGAAGCAACTGCAATGGCAACTGGTACAGTCAAATGGTTTAACGATGCAAAAGGTTTTGGTTTCATTACACCCGACGACGGCAGCGAAGATCTTTTCGCACACTTCTCGGCAATCGAGATGAACGGCTTCAAGACCTTGAAAGAAGGTCAAAAAGTGGCGTTTGAAGTGACCCAAGGTCCAAAAGGCAAGCAAGCGTCGAACATCAAAAACGCTTAAAGCTTATCCAAATCACCTGTAATCGGTGATTCGCGATCTGAAAACCCCCGCAACCCGTTGCGGGGGTTTTTGTTTTTGTGTCGCGTTTTGAGTTGATATTCATGCTGATTTTGTTCAATAAGCCCTATGGCGTGATTTGCCAATTTAGTCCCGCTGACGGCAAGCCGACGCTTAAAGGCTACATCGATATCCCCAATGTATACCCGGCTGGCAGGCTTGATACGGATAGTGAAGGCCTACTTTTGCTCACTGATGATGGCGCGCTGCAACATAAAATTGCCGATCCTGCGCATAAATTGCCAAAGACTTACTGGGCTGAAGTTGAGGGCATGGCGACCGAGGATGCTGTTGCCCCGTTACGCAAAGGTGTCGATTTGGGCGACTTTATGACCAAGCCCGCGATTGTTCGCGTGATGTCTGCACCCCCTTCGGCCGATCAGCTATGGCCGCGCACACCGCCGGTGCGATTTCGCAAAAGTATTCCGACAAGCTGGCTCGAAATTATTGTTACCGAAGGCAAAAATCGGCAGGTACGCCGCATGACGGCTAAGGTGGGTCTGCCTACTTTGCGTCTCGTGCGCATGGCCATCGGCCCGTGGCGCGTTGATAGGCTGGTGCCTGGCAAATGGCGGGTGGCTCAGAACACTATTTGAGGCTCACGGACAACGTAGCTGCCCATGGCGCGTTAAGCCAAGTGCAAAGGCAAGTGCAAAGGCAAGTGCAAAGGAAAGCACAAAGTTGAAATAGGGAACGAGATAAATTCATTCGGGGATTTTCGAAAAAGTTCCCAAAATGTTGTCAACCGACTATAATTCAACGCGTTATTTGCCCTGACAGGCACTAAGTCTGTTTGGATTGATTAACTAGCTAGTCACTCACTACTCTAACAAGGAATATTCCATGAAGAAGTTGTCCACTGTTGTCGCTGCTTTGTTCGCAGCTGTTGCATTTAACGCCGTTGCTCAGGCTCCTGCCGCTGCTCCAGCAGCACCAGCTGCTGCGCCAGCCAAAGCTGCTGTTGCTGCTCCTGCAGCTGCTCCGGCGAAAGCTGAAATGGCTAAAGCTGACAAGCCAGCCAAGAAAAGCAAAAAGAAAAAAGCTAAGAAAGCTGCAGCTCCTAAGTAATTGATGACGATGAATCGCTAGGGCGCGCCCGGCGAGACATCAAATCAGTGAAAAGCTAAAAGGCGGAACTTCGGTTCCGCCTTTTTGTTTTGTCCAATCGATTTCCCGCGGGCTGCCCGCAAGAATGTCGACGGTATCTTGCCGCGCCGCATACAATTTCTTTTTTTCTGATCATTGTTCATCAGTTGAGTCCACCAATATGGCAAATCCCAAAATCGTCGTAGGCCTCTCGGGCGGTGTTGATTCCGCGGTCACGGCTTTGTTATTAAAGCAACAAGGCTACGACGTAATCGGACTTTTCATGAAAAACTGGGAAGACGATGATGACGATGAATATTGCTCGACGCGCCAGGATTTTATCGACGCTGCTGCTGCGGCCGACGTCATCGGTATTGAGCTGGAAGCAGTCAACTTTGCCGCAGAATACAAAGATCGTGTTTTCGCGGAATTTTTGCGTGAGTATTCCGCCGGTCGCACGCCCAACCCGGATGTCCTGTGTAACGCAGAAATAAAATTCAAGGCGTTTCTGGATCACGCGCTAAAACTGGGTGCCGCACAAATTGCAACGGGTCACTACGCGCGCGTACGCGAGGTCGACGGACAGTTTCAATTGCTCAAAGGTCTTGATCAAGGCAAAGATCAAAGCTATTTTTTGCATCGATTGAATCAGGCGCAACTATCTAAGGCGAAGTTTCCTGTTGGCGAATTACAAAAATCGGTCGTGCGCGAAATTGCGCTGAAAGCCGGTTTGCCGAACGCCGCCAAAAAAGATTCGACAGGAATTTGTTTTATCGGCGAGCGCCCATTCCGCGAATTTTTAGAGCGCTACTTACCACGCCAGCCGGGCCACATGGTCACGCCCGATGGCAAGCGCGTGGGTGAGCATCAGGGCCTCATGTACTACACCATCGGCCAACGCCAAGGTTTGGGTATCGGTGGTACGCGTTCGGGCGATGGCACGCCGTGGTTTGTTGCTGACAAAAATATCGAGACCAACGAACTCACTGTGGTGCAGGGCCATGACGATGCGCATTTGCTCAATGCGCGCCTTCGTGCGGATGATGCTGCATGGATATCGGGCAGTGCTCCCGGCGTCGAAGCGGTTGGGCCATCATACGGCGCAAAAACCCGCTACCGGCAAGCGGATGCGGCATGCATGCTGAATGCGCGCGCGGATAAAACTTTCGAGCTTCAGTTCGAGACCCCGCAATGGGCGGTCACGCCAGGACAATCCGCCGTCGTGTATCAGGGTGAAATTTGCCTTGGTGGAGGCGTCATTTCCCACCGGCTTTAGCGGAGTGAGAGGTACTACTTGGGCGGCTTGGTTTCCATGAACGACGTGCGCGCCTCAAGTCTCTCGACCCATGATTTCAAATTCGGATAAGTCTCCCGCCATTTGATTTCCGGCATCCGGAATTCCAGCCAAAGCAAACCACACGCCACTGAAATATCGCCCAAGGTCATCGTTTCGCCTTGGCAAAATTTTCGATCACCCAGTTCACGCGCCACGGCGGCAATACCACTTTCTACTTTGCCCATTTGGCGTGTAATCCAGGCGCCGCCCTGCAAAGCTGGGTCGCGTTTACGTTCGAGAAAAATCGCGATGCCCGCATCGGTTATGCCATCCCCCAGCGCCTCCAACCGCTTGACCATCGCGCGATCGCGGCCTCCTTCAGGGATCAATCGCGACACGGGTGTAATGCCATCCAAAAACTCTGCGATCACGCGTGAATCGTAGAGTGATGTGCCATCGTCCAATACCAATACGGGTACTTTGGTCAGCGGATTATGCAGGCCGACTTTCGTATCAGCTGCCCAGACATTTTCCTCAACCAGATCCACCTCAATCCGTTTTTCCATCAACACCACGCGAATTTTGCGTGCATACGGGCTGGTCAAAGAGGCGATCAATTTCATGTGGGTTCCGATTTTTATAAAGCGAGAGTGCTTATTTGCGTGCGATTATAGCATTCACGTTTGCCCCACACTTAGGCGTGAGATGCTGCGTGACGGCGTGTTAAAATCCATGACTCCACGCGTCTTTCAAAACAATAACTTTTAGCTTCCTAAGCCACCGATTGATCCCTCATGCACCCGCTATCAGCAATTACTGCACTCAGCCCGCTCGACGGTCGTTACGAAAAAAAAGTAGCGGCGCTTCGCGATACGTTCAGCGAATTTGCGCTCATCAAAATGCGTATTCATGTCGAAGTGGAATGGCTTGTTGCGTTGTCGCTCGAGCCTGCGATTAAAGAATGTCTGCCCCTTTCCGCAAGCACAATTGACATGCTGCGCGCGCGCGTTATTGCATTCATGCCAACGGATGCAGAGCGCGTAAAAGCCATCGAAGCCACCACCAATCATGACGTCAAAGCAGTCGAATACTGGTTGCGCGAAACATTCGCGGCGGCACCAGAAGTAGAGCGCATTAAATCGTTTATACACTTCGCCTGCACATCCGAAGATATCAATAACATTTCGCATGCGCTGATGTTGAAAGCGGCTCGCGATGATGTACTGCTACCGGTTTTAGATGGTCTGCACGCCAAGCTGATTTCGCTCGCACATGAACATGCCAGCGTGCCGATGCTCGCGCATACGCACGGACAACCCGCCACGCCGACTACGCTCGGCAAGGAAATGGCAAATGTGGCCTATCGATTGGCGCGCGCGCAGAAATCGATTTCGACTATAGCGCTGCTCGGAAAAATAAATGGCGCGGTCGGCAATTACAATGCCCATCTTTCCGCGTACCCGAGTGTTGATTGGGCGTTGTTCGCGCAAAAATTCGTCGAGCAGCTGGGGCTCACATTTAATCCCTACACCATTCAAATTGAGCCGCACGATTACATGGCCGAATTGTTTGATGCGATTGCGCGTACCAACACCATTCTGATCGATCTTGATCGTGATATTTGGGGCTATATTTCGCTCGGCTATTTCAAGCAGCGGGTGAAGGCGGGTGAGATTGGTTCATCAACCATGCCGCACAAAGTAAACCCGATTGACTTCGAGAATTCCGAGGGTAATTTGGGTCTTGCCAACGCTGTTCTGCGGCACATGGCAGAGAAGCTGCCGATTTCTCGCATGCAGCGCGATCTCACCGATTCCACCGTGTTGCGCAATATGGGTGTGGCGTTTGGTTATTCGCTATTGGCCTACGAATCGTTAGCGCGTGGGCTGCATAAACTTGAAGTAAATCCGGCACGGCTTGCCGAAGATCTGAACGCGAATTGGGATGTTTTGGCCGAGCCCATTCAAACCGTGATGCGAAAATATGGCATCGCAGATGCCTATGAACAACTGAAAGATCTCACCCGCGGCAAGGGCGGGCTTACGGTTGAAGCGATGCAGGCGTTTGTGGCCACGCTGCCGATTTCAGATGCGGATAAAGCAACGCTTCACAATTTAACGCCAGCACGCTATACGGGCTCAGCAGAAAAATTGGCGTCTGCAATCACATCAGTTGCGCATCCAAAACTCTAGGAATCATGGAACTCAACGAACTCACCATTTATCGTAAAACCGCAAAAGGGATTGAAGAGCTTCAAACGCGTGCGCACGGCCTCGAGCAGCGATTTAGACGTCCGCTGTTTATTGTGGATGGCGTAAAAGATGTTGCTCAGCTTTCCGTCGTCATGCGGCCAGGCGAGGCCGAAGTGGCATTGGCAAAACTGGCAGAGGGCGGCTACATTGAGGCGCTAGGCGACGATGAAGTCCCGGCAAATATTGTCCGATATGTTGCACGAGCAGACGACCCAGCCTATTTTGCGCAAATAAAAATAACAATGCAGGCTGACTTTGCCGAGCGCCTCGGCGCGTTTGCAGAAATGGTTGTGGCCGAAGTGGAAAGCTGCAACACCGCGCTCGAACTTCGTTTGAAACTGCGCGACATTGAAGACATTCTGGTTGCCGCCCTGGGGCCGGATGATGGCGTCAATCTGGCCAGAGAAATTGGCCATGAACTCACTCAGCTAGTGCCGCGCGAGAGCGTAAAGTAGCTCTAGGCAGCAGCCAAACCCCAGCGCTGGCGCGGCGTTTCAAGAAAAAAGTGCTCGAATGGCAAGCCTGTCGCGCACTTTGGTTATGCCTAAATGTCGAACTTGATTCCCTGTGCCAACGGCAAATCCTTGCCGTAGTTGATCGTATTCGTCGTTCTGCGCATATACGCTTTCCACGAATCTGATCCTGACTCTCGTCCGCCACCGGTTTCTTTTTCGCCGCCAAATGCGCCGCCAATTTCAGCGCCGGACGGCCCGATATTCACGTTCGCAATCCCGCAATCGCTGCCTGATGCCGCCATAAATTTCTCGGCTTCGCGCACATCGTTGGTGAACACACTCGATGACAAACCTTGTGGCACATTGTTTTGCATCTGAATCGCATCATCAAAATTTTCGTACTTCAACACATACAAAATCGGCGCGAATGTTTCGTGCTTGACCACTTCAGTTTGCGATTTCATTTCAACCAATGCCGGCTTCACGTAAAACGCCTTCGCATTTTTTTCTACATCCACACGTTCACCACCACACACCGCACCGCCATCTTGCTTTGCCGATGCAAGTGCCGCCCGCATGCCATTAAACGCAGCCTCGTCAACTAATGGGCCGATCAGCGTGGTCGCGTCCAACGGGCTGCCGATGCGCACGGACGCATATGCCTGCTTTACGCGTGGCACCAATTTATCGTAAATCGATGCGTGTACAAACAAGCGACGCAAGGTAGTGCAGCGCTGACCCGCTGTGCCCACCGCCGAAAATAAAATGCCGCGCAACGCCAAATCAAGATCGGCGGTCGGCGTGATAATCATCGCGTTATTGCCGCCCAATTCCAGAATCGTTTTCGCGAATCGCGAGGCCGCGCTCGCTACCACCGCGCGGCCCATGCGCGTGGAACCCGTCGCTGAAATCAGCGGCACGCGTGCATCGCTTACCAACGCCTCACCAACATTCGCCAAACCAATAATGACTTGCGAAAGATTATCCGGTGCTGCATGACCTTGCTCGCGATATTTTTTTAGCGCGCGATCAAACAACGATTGTGTGGCGAGAGCGGTCAGCGGCGTTTTCTCTGAAGGCTTCCACACACACGAATTGCCGCACACCAAGGCGAGGGCGGCATTCCATGCCCAGACCGCCACCGGAAAATTAAACGCACTGATAATGCCGGTCACGCCCAGCGGATGCCACTGCTCCATCATGCGATGATTCGCGCGCTCGGAGGCAATCGTCAAACCATAAAGCTGGCGCGACAAGCCGACCGCGAAATCGCAAATATCAATCATCTCCTGCACTTCGCCCAGGCCTTCTTGCACAATTTTTCCGGCTTCCAGCGTGACCAATTTGCCAAGTGCTACCTTATGCTCGCGCAACTCTTCGCCAAGCAATCGCACCAATTCACCTCGTTGCGGCGCAGGTACATCGCGCCAGGCGAGAAAAGCGGCGTGTGATTTTGTGATCGCTGATGTCACTTCCGAAGCCGTATGTGCGCGCAACGTTGCGACCGTAGCGCCATCAATCGGCGAGCGTGCGGCGATGTCGTTGCCAATGTGTGCATCGAGATCGACGCCGAGTTGTTTTAGGAGTGCGGATGTTTCGTTCATGGGATGTACTCAAAAAGATGGAGAGCGGAGGTGCGCCTTTTCAGCGCGCAATATGCCGCTTACAGAAACAAGATTATAGATTCACAAAAGGGCGTATCGATTTTTACGAGAATGTCGGCTCAGTGTCACGGTCTGCTCCTTCCCCCGCAAGCGGGGGAAGGAGCAAGTTCAACAGCGGACTTAATCTCCCTGCGGATTCACCCGCTCCAGCTTCGACGCCATCTTGTTCAGCGCATTCAAATACGCCTTCGCCGAGGCGATCACGATATCGGTGTCCGAGCCTACACCATTCACGATGCGGCCTTCTTTCGATAACCTCACCGTCACTTCACCTTGCGAATCGGTGCCTTCGGTAACGTTGTTGACGGAGTACAGAAGTAACTCCGATTGCGAATGCACGATGGATTCAAGCGCCTTGAACGTGGCATCCACCGGGCCGGCACCCTTGGCTTCACACTTCACTTCGGTGCCACCATCCGTAATAACCAATTTCGCATAAGGCTCTTCGCCGGTCTCAACATGCGCCGTCATCGACACCAAACTATATTGCTCGGTCGCGGGTGTCACCGCTTCGTCAGAAACCAACGCATGCAAATCTTCATCAAAAATATCGTGCTTTTTATCAGCTAATTCCTTGAATTTTTTGAACGCGATATTGAGTGATGATTCGCTTTCCAACACGATGCCGAGTTCACCCAAACGTGATTTGAACGCGCTGCGGCCAGAGAGTTTGCCGAGTGTTAACCGGTTCGCATTCCAGCCCACATCTTGCGCGCGCATGATTTCGTAGGTTTCGCGATGCTTCAACACGCCATCTTGATGAATGCCCGATTCATGCGCGAATGCATTCGCACCAACAATCGCTTTATTCGGCTGCACCGGATAGCCGGTGATGGTGGACACCATCCGTGATGCGGCGAGAATTTGCGTCGCATCGATATTGGTTTCCACATTAAAAATATCTTTGCGCGTGCGCACCGCCATCACAATTTCTTCGAGGGACGCATTGCCCGCGCGCTCGCCGAGCCCGTTGATCGTGCATTCCACCTGCCGCGCGCCGGCTTGCACCGCCGCAAGTGAATTCGCCACCGCCATGCCAAGATCGTCATGGCAATGTGCCGACCATACGGCTTTGTCCGCATTCGGTATGCGCG
Organism: Burkholderiales bacterium; assembly: GCA_031370625.1. Lineage (GTDB taxonomy): Bacteria > Pseudomonadota > Gammaproteobacteria > Burkholderiales > Usitatibacteraceae > UKL13-2. The sequence continues at coordinate 8,213 of JANMQR010000382.1, forward strand.
AACGCAATTGTGTAAACATTTCGCCGATGCGATCTGGTGTGGAATAGCCCACCGTATCTGGCACATTGATCGTGCGCGCACCAGCGTTAATCACGGCCTCAAACACGCGGCATAAAAAATCAATATCGGAGCGCACCGCATCTTCCGCCGAGAATTCCACATCATCAGTTAGCGTGCGCGCAAACTTTACCGAGTCAATCGCCGTCGCCAACACTTGATCCGGGGTCATCCGCAACTTATGCTGCATGTGGATTGATGAAGTCGCAATAAAGGTATGAATACGCCCACGCGCAGCAGGCTTGATCGCATCGCCCGCTTTTTGGATGTCACCCGCCTGCGCACGCGCAAGCGAACATACGGTCGACTCACGCACAGCGGTCGCAACAGCATGAATCGCCTCAAAATCGCCTTGGCTCGCCGCCGCAAAACCGGCCTCAATCACATCAACGCGCATTTTTTCCAAATGCTTGCCGATGCGAACTTTTTCTTCTTTCGTCATCGACGCGCCCGGGCTCTGCTCGCCATCACGCATCGTGGTATCAAATATGATCAATTTATCCAATGCTCTTTCCATGCCTGTCTCCGAACGAATTTATACACAGTAAAGTCCCGCTCAACCATTTTAGGTGAGCGTGGGTGAATGCGAATACGAGGGGTGGGGGGTTATGTGCGCGCCGGGCGCAGCAGCGAAACTGGCAGCAGAAAGCCCAGAGCTGGGATTGCTGAGATGAAACGAATCGAAATGGGGTTTTGCGATTGCATGAATTAGATATTAACGCGATGCGGGGTTGGGTGCAACTCTCTGTCCTGCGGCAACTCATAAGCTACGTTTTGGTAGGGGGTAAACAGTTTTATCGTTTGCCCAACATCGGGCTCAATGCCGTCACTGATGTTGGGCTTGATGAAACCAGCCCAACCGCTGCGTCCATACCATCAGCGATGCCGTGACTTTGTCACCATTGCCGTCCGCAAAATATCATTGAGTCGGCTTTGATAGCCCTTGCCTCGTGACTTCAACCAATCCAACACGTCGGCATCAATTCGCACCGTCAGTTGTCGTTTGAGCGGCCGATAGAATTGCCCTCGCTCCGCGTTGCGCCAGTCTTTAGCTGTAGTGGCAGGCAGATCGGAAAAATCAATTTTGCTTTCTGGTTTGGCTGCCAATGCTGCCAATTCATTGCGAATTGCGTCAGGTACCTTGCTCATAAATTTTCCTTTCTATCTTGGTGGCTCGCCGAGCCGAAATAATGCGGATGTGTTCGCCACCGGCATCCGTCTTATGCCAGGTATGCGCGACAAGAATCAGCAATACGCCACCAACCATTCCCAACGTTTGCCAACGATGCTCGCCATCTTCAATTCGGTCTTGCCGAGAAACATGCAACGGATCTTCAAAAACAAATTGCGCCGCCTCGAAACTCACGCCGTGCTTTTTCAAATTCGAACGGCTTTTCTTTTCATCCCATGTAATCACGCTTTGCCAGTCCTAATTGTAGTTACATTATTATAACTACAAAAAATAGAAAGTGGGCGAAGTTGGATAAACGGGTTCATGGTTTGCCCAACTTCGGCGTCAATACCATCGCCGATGTTGGGCTTGATGAAGCCAGCGCAACCTACTACGCTACCGTGCTTTTTGCGTTCATCTTCCGACTGGCCAATCACCGATTCTGGACGGATAGATTTGTCCGAGTAAGGTCTGGTTAGGGCGCTTATTACGACCATAATTTTAAATCGATTTGGTTTTCATATCTGAAGTCGAGACGCTAAGAAACCAAGCTAATACTCCGCCACCGAGCCCGTACCATCCAAAGAACGCACCAGCTTCTGCTGCGATTGTTAAATCTGCAAGCCATTGTTCCAAGCTCGTAAAAGTAAACGGAAATTTCGTCAGAAAAAACGGTGTGAAGGTGCATATTGCTCCAGCTAACGCCGCCCTAAAAAAGAATTGCCGAACCCATTTACCCAAAAACATAAAGATCGGCAGTCCGAACAGCAGAGCCAACAAGTATGCAATTGGTGCTACTAAACCTGAAAATTGAATAAGTTCCCAACTGACATTTCTGAGTA
>JANMQR010000422.1:0-7819 GCA_031370625.1 Burkholderiales bacterium
CACGGCGCGAATGGTGGGATGTGTGCAGAGCGCGTCGACCACCTCTTTGCCGCCGTGAATTACGTTCAGCACGCCTGCGGGCACACCCGCTTCGACCGCCAATTCCGCGAGCAACATCGTGGTCATCGGATCCTGCTCGGATGGCTTCAGCACGAAAGTGTTACCGGTCACAATCGCCATCGGAAACATCCACAGCGGAATCATTGCCGGGAAGTTAAATGGCGTAATGCCTGCGCACACACCAATCGGCTGGCGGATGAAGTACGTGTCGATGCCGCCTGCGACATTCTCCGCAATTTCGCCGAGTGACAAGCTGCCAATCGAGCAAGCATGTTCGACCACCTCCAGCCCGCGAAATACATCGCCTTCCGCATCGGGCAATGTCTTGCCTTGCTCTGCGGTTAAACACGCGGCCAGTTTTTTCATGTCGCGGCGAATCAATTCCTGCAGTTTCAGCATGATGCGAGCGCGTGCGCCAATTGGCGTATTTTTCCAGGTTTTGAAAGCCTCCGCCGCGCAAGCGATCGCCAGGTTGATTTCGTCTGCGGTCGCAAACGGCACGCGCGCCAGCACTTCCTGCGTGGCCGGATTAACCACATCTTTCCACGCCTTGGTTTTGGATTCGATCAGTTTACCGTTGATCAAAAGTTTGACGGTTGCGGTGGTGGCGGAAGTGGTGGAAGAGGGTTCGAGTACAGCGGACATGGTGTGTCTCCTTTAAGCGACGATGTTGAGCGACGTATTCCTGATTTTAGGCTGAATCCACAAAGCCTGCTGGCGCGTAAAGCGATGAAGGATGCATAAATGCTCGGTACTTTGGGTTATGAATTGAAATTGTGTGTCTGCGTGCGTTAAGCCGGATTTTGGCGCATTGCGCGTCAACCGGTTGAAATTGACGGCGTTAGATGGGGGCAAGTGCCAGTTTGCTTGCACTTTAATAATCAGGAGAAATCATGAACAAGCGTTTAAGTTTAGTTGCCGCAATGTCAGCCGTGGGACTGTTGTCAGTTGGTGCTTCGCTTACCGCTAGCGCCGGCCAGTATGGTCGCGGCGCACAGTACGATGATCGTGCGCAGGTAATTTCATCCACCCCGGTTTATGAGCGCGTTTCCGTGCCTCGTCGTGAGTGCCATGTTGAACAAGTGGCGAGCTATGAAGAGCGTCGCCACAGCCGTACCGTTTATGACGAGCCACGTTATCGCGAATCGTATAACGACAATAAGCGCGGCATTGGCCCCGGCACGGTATTAGGTGCGGTGATCGGTGGCGCGATTGGTCACCAGTTTGGTAACAGCAGTGGAGGCCGTGATCGCGGCACCGCAGCTGGTGCCATCATCGGTGGCTTGATCGGCAACAACGCAGAAAACAACGGCTACCAGCGCGCATCTTCACCACGCGAATATGTTGAAGTTGAACGTGTGCCGGTAACTCGTGATGTGCAACGCTGCCAGATGGTTGCCGATTATCGCGAAGAAATCCGCGGCTACGACGTGCGCTATCGCTATCATGGCCGCGATTACACCACCCGTATGGACTACGATCCGGGTCAAACGTTGCAAGTGGAAGTGGGCGTGCGTCCGAACCATCGCGAGTCAACGCCCCGTTATTCGCGTTCATATTGATTGCGAATAACGTAATAAAAACGGCCACGTAGAAATACGTGGCCGTTTTTGATTGTGTTGGAAGAATATATGACCATTGCTGCACGAGCCTGGTGTTTCGGTAGGTCATGTTGCGCAGCTACGTGACATCGGTCTTCGCAAATTGCGATTGTCAGGTAGCCTTATTTGCCAACCCTGAACCTGACCTACGCAAGCTAAGTCCAGCTTGCCGTTTGAAGCATTTATGCTTGGAACGCCGCACCGATGCTAGCGTCTTGAATTTATCATTCCACAAACGCAAACAACACCGCATCCGCCGGCACCATATCGCCGACCTTGAATGCCACGCGCTCTACCACGCCTTCGCGCGGGCTGACGATGGTGTGCTCCATTTTCATCGCTTCCATGATGATCAGCGCCTGACCTTTTTTTACCGAGTCGCCGGCGTCTGCCATCACCTTCACCACGCGGCCCGGCATCATCGCGGTCAAGCGGCCATCATTGGTTTCGCCGCTCGCTTCGAAATGGAACGGGTCGACCAATCGCAGATGGTGGCGCGTGCTGGCGAGCAATACGGAAAATTTTTCTTCATGCGTCAACACGGTGGTGCGATGCGCAGTACCGTTCGCCATAAATCGAATCACGTTGCCTTCAACATTGGATTGGCTGATGTGAAATTCACGGTCGCGCATCGTGAGTCGAAAGCCAGTCGCCATAGTTTCGATGCTGACGATCTCGACGGCCGCATCATTTGCCGTATTGAATACCAATTGTCTGATGGCCCCACGGTTAAGCCACCAGCCTGCTTTGCTATCCCACACGCTGTTACCGGCGCTTGCTTCCTCGCGCGAAAGTTCAAACAAAGCCGCGGCGATGAGCGCTTCATCAGGACAATTTTTTTCATCCACCATCAGCATTGCGCGATGCCGTGGAATGAATCCCGTATCGGTCGCACCATCGATAAACGCCTGGTGCTTCACCAGCTGCTGCAAAAATCCCAGATTGGTTTTAACACCAATCACATCGGTCTCGGCAAGTGCTGCCTGCATGCGGCGAATCGCCTCGTCCCGATCACCGCCCCAAGTAATGAGTTTGGCAATCATCGGGTCGTAATAGACGCTGATTTCGTCGCCCGCGAATTTGCCAACTCCGACACCGGTATCGAGCCGCACATCGCCTTCGGCATCAAGCTCGGGCGTGGCAAAAACGTGCATCGTTCCCGTCTCTGGTAAAAAATCATTGCCCGGATTTTCAGCGCATATCCGCACTTCAATCGCGTGCCCACCCGTGATGATTTCCTTTTGCTTCAGCGGCAGCGGCTCTCCCGCAGCCACGCGCAATTGCCATTCCACCAAATCTTCGCCCGTAATCATTTCCGTAATCGGGTGCTCCACTTGCAAGCGCGTATTCATTTCCATAAAGAAAAATTCGCGATCCTCACCGGCAATAAATTCAATCGTGCCGGCACCGCGATAGGCGATGGCGCGCGCAGCCGCGACGGCGGCATCGCCCATTTTCTTGCGCATGTTTTCATCAACAGATAAATAAGGCGAGGGCGTTTCTTCGAGAACCTTTTGGTGCCGGCGTTGGATCGAGCATTCGCGTTCGTACAAATGCACATAGTTGCCATGCGTATCGCCGAACACCTGGAATTCGATATGATGCGGGCCGAGTACGAAGCGCTCAATCAACACATCATCATTGCCGAAAGCATTCTTGGCTTCGCGGCGCGCAGCGTCGAGTTGCGGAATAAATTCTTCTGATTTCTCAACGAGTCGCATGCCCTTGCCGCCGCCACCAGCGACTGCTTTGATCAGCAGCGGATAGCCAACAATATCGGCTTGCTTCGCCAGAAATATGGCATCTTGATTGTCACCATGATAGCCGGGCACCACCGGCACTTTCGCAGTTTGCATGAGCGCTTTGGCGGCACTCTTTGAGCCCATTTTTTCAATTGCCTCAACGGTCGGGCCGATGAAAACAATGCCCGCGTCTTCACAGGCGCGCGCGAATTTTGCGTTCTCGGACAAAAAACCGTAGCCGGGATGAATTGCTTGTGCGCCCGATTTTTTAGCGACCTCAACAATGGTATCGCCTTTGAGATACGAATCTACCGGGCGCGGGCCGCCGATTAAATACGCCTCGTCGGCGTCCCGCACATGCTGTGCGCTCACATCGGCCTCGGAAAAAACGGCGACCGTGCGAATACCCATGCGTTTGCAGGTACGAATCACGCGGCAGGCAATTTCGCCGCGATTGGCGACAAGGATTTTATTGAACATTATTTTTATAACCTTAACCGGTTGTTTTTGGAACCCACGCCGCTTTGCGTTTTTCCAGAAATGCCGCGAGCCCTTCGCGACCTTCTTCGCTGGCGCGCACACGGGCGATGCGTTGTGCTGTTTCCGCGACCAACGCTTCGTTGATTGATTTATTTGCAACGGCAGCGATTAACGATTTTGCTTCGCGAAGTGCATGTGGGCCGGCCGCCAGCAGTGCTGTACAAAGATCATTAATTATTTCATCCATCGCGTCATCGTTAACGGCGAGTTCATGCAACAAGCCTATTCGATACGCTTCACTCGCATCAAATTTTTCAGCAGTTAAAAAATATCGATGCGCGGCACGCTCGCCAATGGCGGCCACCACATACGGCGAGATAACCGCCGGAATCAGGCCCAGCTTCACTTCTGAAAGTGAGAAAGCCGCATCGTACGTGCCGACTGCGATATCACAGCATGCGATCAGCCCCACACCCCCGCCATACGCAGCACCTTGCACACGAGCAATGGTCGGCTTGGTCAAACCATGCAGCGTGTGCATTAACGCGCCAAGACCCATCGCGTCGCGGAAATTCTCTTCGCCGGAATAGCCCGCGATCCGCTTCATCCAGTTAATATCCGCACCGGCCGAAAAAGATTTTCCGGCCGCCGAAAGAATCACCACACGCACATCGACGTTTTTCTCCATCGCATTGAGCGCGGCGGTTAGATCCGCAATTAGTTTGTCGTCAAACGCGTTATGTTTTTCAGGATTATTGAGCGTGATGATGCCGAGTGAGCCATCAACTTCCGAGACGATATGCTTCAAACCGGTTTCTTCCGATATTTTTCACCGGCTTCAATCCGCGTTTGCATAATGTTTTGTTTCGGTGGCAACGGGCAGGTGGTGAATTCCGAGAACGCGCAGGGCGGATTGTAGGCTTTGTTGAAATCGAGTTTGAAGACTGTATTCGGTGCGGGCTTTTTATCGACAAACAAGAAGCGCGAAGGGCGATACGTGGTGTCGCCGGAGGTGCCATCGCGGAAGACAAAGAACAAGCCATCATCGTTGCCAATCACATCCATTTTGTGCGTTTTGCCTTTGATTTTGAATTCAACATAACCGGGGCTGGGCTCTTCCGAAATTTCATCGATGACATTCACAATCGACAGCGTACGGCCGGGCAGGTAGGGGACAAATTTCGCATCAACCACGAAATTGTTTTTCGGCTCATACCAGAGGCGGCCGGGGAAATTTTTGCGCACCAGCGATTCGTTGTCGGCGAGTCGCAAAACAAACGTGCCATTGCGCTCGATGATATGCATCGATAGCCGTTTCAGCGAAATCCAATCGCGCTTTTCGCTGGAGGTTTTCATCTCGCGCTCGCCCGTGAACGGCGTGCCTTCGCTCATCATCGATATGCCATCGGCTAATTTCAGCGTTACCTTCAGCGCGTCCTTATCGACCACCAGCGCGCCGATGGTTTCAGGGACGGCGCCGTTCAATTCTGGCGGCAAAACAATATCGTTGTTCTTGCCAGTGCCGAATGTGTTGACGCCCGGCTTCATGATAAACCGACCGGCGAGGGTGAGCCAGCCGTTATCGCGGCGCAAGCTGGTTTCAACTTTTTCGCGCCACGCTTCAATATCGGCGATATATTCCAGCGGCAATTCGCCGTTGGATTTGACTGCCGTGGCAGGCGCTGCGTGTGCGGCAATCGTGCCCGCTGTACACATGGCCAGCAGAATTGCCGTTGCCGTTGTGCGCGTTAAGAATTTAAAGATTGTTGTCTGCATCATGTGGCTCCTGTCGCGTTTTAACAATTATTCATAATTTTAATGCGAAATTTCATGCTACATAGTTTTTTACGCGAGCATGATTTCGATAACGAGCGCCGAGAAGTCTCACACACATGAAGCAAAGTCGGTGATATTGTTCGCATTGTGCGCCAATACTTACGCCAATATCCCGGCGCACGTTGCTTAAAACAAGCCGTACCTAACGAAAGCACAGCGGTAAAATGAGGGAAATATCAACCGGCAGCGTCTGTATTAGTGTTGCCGATAATGCATCAGCGCGCACCAGGATCGACCAGCATGTTTTCCAATAAGACCTATTCAGACAAGGCTAGCGCCACACGACGTCCTTTTCAGGGATTTTGGCAGCGCCTGCTTCGGCGCGACGCTAACACGAGTGTACGGGCTACCAACGATGCGCCGTCGACCAACTCTATCGGTCTGACCAATCTGGGCACAGGTGCTGAGCTTTACGCGCAGCTAAAACACGAGCTGGAGAACGTTGCGAATTTTCAGCGTAATTCTGCCGGTGCCTTTGGAAGACGTGTCGAGCAGCTGGTTGAAATTGATTGCGGTGTCGATGCGCTCATGGCCAAGCTGTTTCAGCCAGATGTCGCGCAAAAGTGGCAGGCCAATATGGGGCTGCGTTCGGCGTTCGCGCGGCGGCTCGCGCAAATCTCGACGCGACTGGCATTGGCCTATCGTGATCTGCTCGATGAAGGCCGCCGCAAATATCCGCACGGCTCGCGTGGCGCGCAGCGGTTGCCGGATGTGGCTTGCCGCGCGATTTTGCACATTGGTTTATCGATGCGCTGGCACTGTTATGCGAATAAACGCGAACCGTCGACATCCTGGGGGCGACTCTATCGGCTGTATCGATTTGCCGAGCGACGCGGCATTCTGCGCGAGAAAATTGTTCTCAGCGCGAGCACCACCACCACCTGCCACCAGGAGTTTGCGCGCATTATCTTGTTCGGCTTGGGCGATCCGGCGGGGCTGGCACCCGAGATGATTGATGTTGCCTACGAGTGGTGCGGCGCGTGGAGCGAGCTGGTGGAATTCACCACCGCGACCGATGTGGAAGGTGAGCAACACTGTTTTGATATGGAAGCCAGTTTGCCGCCTTCGCAATTTCATCCGCAAATGCGATCAGATCGGATGCGTTGCTTTTCAACGGCGGCGGTGTGCTTTAAAGTCGTCGCGGTGCGCGAGCAGGTGGCTCCCCAACTGCCCGCGCGCGGCAAAGCGAATGGCGACGCGAGAGTAGCCGACGGCGCACTCTCGGTGGCAAATAAATTGTCGGGCACGGACCGCGATAACCTGATTCGTCATTTAATGAGCGGCTGGGTAAAAGCAAGACCCGCGCGGCGAATCGAACGCGCAACTGATGGCCTGAAAGTCGCCCGCGTGGCGTGCGGCCCCGATGCGATCAATGAATTGTTATACGCCGAGTCAAAACCGGACGCTGGTATTCCGCCAGAATTTTCGTTTGAACATTGGTCAATCGAGAATGAAAGCTCGACCGGTTATGGCTTGCGCAAAAAGAAAGTGTCGGAAGAGCCCGAGGCGGGCAAGCTGGTGTGCTTGCGCGCGAACGGCTCGCCGATCTGGCAAGTGGGCGTGGTGCGTTGGCAGCGCAACGCCGAGACCGGCGAGCCGCAATTGGGGATCGAGACGCTCGCGGATAATCCGAAAGTTGTTCACTTGACGTTGGCACCTGGCACGACCGATGGATTGCCCGAAACCCAAACGCAAACTCGTCAGCCGCAAAAGCCCGGTATTGCCACCGGATTACTGCCGTCTGAAATCGCCGAATTGGTACGTCGCGGCTCAAAATTTCCGAACAGCGATTTTTTGCCGGATGTTGTTGCAGAAACCGGCGACGCTGGTATTAGGCGACCCGTGTTCAAAGCGTTATTGTTGCCACGCGATGTTGTGCGTGGCACAGGCCATACATTGGTGATTTCCGGGCAAACACTTACCGTCGGCACCGTGCTTAAAATCTCGTCAGATGCATCCGAAAATGCGAAATTCTGGATACGATTATCTGCTGTAGTTGACTACACCGACAACTGGGCGCGGATGAATTTTTCGGTGATGTCGAGAGCCTAGTGAGCTAGTTTTTTCGTTGCCAAGTGGTGTGCTTCAAGTGCTCAAACA
>JANMQR010000008.1:0-7709 GCA_031370625.1 Burkholderiales bacterium
GGTCATGCAGGACTTACCGCATTCACCGAGGAAACGTACGCCGCCTACCTTTCCTACGTGAGCGATCCTGCCACCATGCACGCGATGTGTGAAGACTACCGTGCGGCGGCATCGGTTGATTTGGAACACGACCGCGCAGATCGCGACGCTGGTAAGAAAATTGAATGTCCCACGCTTGTGGTGTGGGGCGAACACGGTGTGGTGAATCGCTGTTTCAAACCGTTGGAAGACTGGCGGCGGGTGGCAGTGAATGTGCAAGGCCATGCCGTGCCTTCTGGCCACTACATCCCCGAGGAGATTCCGGACATACTGTTAAAAGAGCTGACCGAGTTTTTTGTGCCGTAAAAAAACAATCAGCCCAGTGAGTAATATTTAACTTGCACAATAGTTAAATAAATTGAATATCGTCACCCAGCAAGCCTTTCGAAGCACAAATTCTCGAAACCGCGCAGCGGTGCTCGTGTTTTATTAAACGTATAACTAACTACGCGTATACCTGTATAAATTGCATGCGCGTGGATCTGCACCAGCGACGCTCACGGTTCGAGTAGAATCAAGTGCGCGGAGAAGGTCAGTGGTGGTCATGCAACGCAACACAGCAAATCAGAGCGGAAAAGGCAACTCAAAAATTTGTCGTCCGCGTGAAACTGAATAATTATGAGGAGAACAGTTTGAAAATAAGAAACCCGAGAGATTTCTGGTCAGGCGTGTTGTTCGCCGCGATTGGATTTGCATTTGCGCTGATCGTGAAAGTCTATGAATATCCGATGGGTTCCGCGAGCCGCATGGGCGCTGGTTATTTCCCGTTTGTGCTTGGCAATATTTTAGGCGTGATGGGTTTGATTATCATCGGCAAAGCGTGGGTGACGGATGGCAAGGCGATCACAAAATTTGCCTGGCGGCCACTCATCTGGGTGCTGTCGGCATTCATTATTTTCGGCCTCACCGCAAAGTGGTTGGGGCTGGTCGTCGCGATTGTGCTGCTGGTAATGATTTCAGCGTTCGGCGGCCATGAATTCCGACTTAAAGAAGCGCTTATTTCAAGCGTGGTGTTATCCATTGGCTGCGTCGCAGTGTTCGTGTACGGATTGAAATTACCGTTCCCGATCTGGCCCACGTTCATCACCGGCTAAGGGGCAAATATGGAACAGTTATTTACAAATTTAGGCATCGGTTTCAGTGTTGCCCTGACGATGAACAATTTGCTTTATTGTCTGGTCGGTTGTTTGCTCGGCACCTTGATCGGCGTCTTGCCAGGCATCGGGCCAATTGCCACCATTGCGATGTTGTTGCCGGCGACGTTTGCGTTACCGCCAGAGTCGTCGCTCATTATGCTGGCCGGCATTTATTACGGCGCGCAATACGGCGGCTCAACGACCGCAATTCTGATAAATATTCCAGGTGAATCATCGTCGGTGGTGACCGCACTCGATGGCTACCAGATGGCACGGCAAGGTCGCGCCGGACCCGCCTTGGCTACCGCTGCGTTGGGCTCATTTTTTGCCGGTTCGGTGGCAACATTTCTGCTCGCGGCCGCCGCGCCACCACTTGCACAAATCGCGTTCAAATTTGGCCCGGCTGAGTATTTTTCTTTGATGACATTGGGCCTGATCGCGGCAGTGGTATTAGCGCACGGCTCCGTAATTAAGGCGATCGCGATGATCCTGCTTGGGCTGCTCCTTGGCCTGGTCGGTACCGACGTGAATTCGGGCATGGCGCGATTCAGTTTTGGCATTCCAGAACTCTCTGACGGTATCGGTTTTGTCGCCGTGGCGATGGGTGTTTTCGGACTCGCCGAGATCATGAAAAACCTTGAGCAACATGAAGGTGAGCGCGAAGTTTTCTTGAACAAGGTCACGCACCTGTGGCCGTCAAAAGAAGACTTTAAAGCCGCGATGCCCGCCGTGCTGCGCGGCACGGGCTTGGGCTCATTGCTGGGCATTTTGCCGGGCGGGGGTGCGGTGCTGGCATCATTCGCCGCTTACACGTTGGAGAAAAAAATCGCCAAGGATCCATCCAAATTTGGCAAAGGTGATATTCGCGGCGTTGCCGCACCAGAATCTGCCAACAACGCGGCCGCGCAAACGTCATTCATCCCGCTTCTCACGCTCGGCATTCCACCAAACCCGGTAATGGCGCTAATGGTTGGCGCGATGATTATTCAGGGCATTCAGCCCGGCCCACAGGTGATGACGGAACGCCCGCAATTGTTCTGGGGCATGATCGCGAGCATGTGGATCGGCAATCTGTTGCTGGTGGTGTTGAATCTGCCGCTGATCGGCATGTGGATCAAGCTCCTCACCGTGCCATATCGTTTGCTCTATCCCGCGATTTTGGTGTTTTGCGCCATTGGTGTTTATTCGTTGTCGAACAGTCCGTTTGATGTTGTCGTCACCGCAGGATTCGGCCTCCTTGGATATTTATTTGTGAAGCTGGAATGCGAGCCTGCGCCCTTATTACTCGGCTTTATTCTGGGCCCAATGATGGAGGAAAACTTGCGACGCGCGATGCTGCTCTCGCGAGGGGACGCGACCACCTTTCTTACACGGCCCCTATCGGCCAGTTTGCTGGCGGTGTCAGTATTGTTACTGATTATTATCGCGCTACCGGCAATTCGCAAAAAACGCGAAGAAGCATTTGTGGAAGATTAATTTTTCTTCCGCTAGTTTGATAGAAGCCCCGCCGTTGCGGGGCTTTTTTATGCGCCGCATCTGATCGAAGCCACGTCGCGTAAAATACAAATATCCTTTGAATTTACGCATCGACATGACCAAAACAAACGATCCGCTCTTGGCTCCCACCCCGCCGCGTAAACCAGAACCGCACGAATGCTGCGGCACCGGCTGCATCCCGTGTGTAATGGATATTTACGAAGAAGAATTGTGGCAATACGAAAAAGATTTAAAAGCCTGGGAAGCAGCCAGTAAAACCGAAAATACGGATTCCGCACCATGAGTTTTAATTTTGAATTTCCCGTAAAGGATTCATATCCCTCACAACGCATGCCGGTGATGGCAAAAAATATTGTCGCCACTTCACAGCCACTCGCGGCACAAGCGGGTTTGCAGATGCTGTGGGCTGGCGGCAATGCAGTTGATGCCGCACTGGCTGCCGCAATTGCATTGACCGTAGTGGAGCCGACCAGCAACGGCATTGGCTCGGATGGATTCGCGATTATTTGGGATGGCGCAAAGCTGCATGGCTTGAACGCATCAGGCCGCTCGCCTGCAACATGGACGCCAGAATATTTCGCGAACAAATATCCGGGTGGCGATTCAGTTCCCATGCGCGGCTGGGATAGCGTGACCGTGCCGGGTGCTGTTTCGCAATGGGTGACACTATCGAAAAAATTCGGGCGCTTGCCGTTCGCAAAATTATTCGAGCCCGCGATTCGCTATGCGAGCGAAGGACATTTGGTGTCGCCGATCACCGCTGAAAGCTGGGCGCGGCAGGCCGAGCTACTGAAGAATCAGCCCGATTTCATGCGCGATTTTTGTCCGAATGGTCGCGCGCCTAATGCAGGTGAAAAATGGATTTTGCGTGGTCAAGCGGAAACGTTGGCCGACATCGCCGCAACCCACGGCGAATCTTTTTATCGTGGCGCACTCGCTGAAAAAATTGCCGCACATTCACATCAATGCGGCGGTGCAATGACCGCAAAAGATTTGGCTGCGCATCAATGCGATTGGGTCGATACGATTCACATGGATTATCGAACCGTACGCCTGCACGAAATCCCGCCAAATGGTCAAGGACTCGCCGCACTGTTATGTCTTGGCATGCTCGAACATTTCGATCTCGCCGCATTGAAAGTCGATTCTGTCACCAGCGTACATGTGCAAATTGAAGCCATGAAATTGGCCTTCGCCGATGCGCATCGCTACATCGCAGATTCAGCGTTTATGGATGTGCCAGTGAGCGCATTGCTGGATCGCGCGTATCTGAAAAAGCGCGCTGCGCTAATTGATTTGCAGCGCGCATCTGCACCCACACACGGCATCCCGCAGCATGGCGGCACGGTCTATCTCACCACAGCGGACGCGAGCGGCATGATGGTTAGTTTGATTCAATCGAACTACATGGGTTTTGGCTCTGGCATCGTGGTGCCCGGCACCGGCATCTCGCTACAAAATCGCGGCCACGGATTTAATTTAACCGCCGGTCATCCCAATCAAGTTGCCCCAAACAAACGCCCTTTCCAAACCATCATCCCCGGATTCTTGACTGACTTGCAAAATAAACCGCTGATGAGCTTCGGCGTGATGGGCGGCCACATGCAACCGCAAGGCCACGTGCAAATGGTCACGCGCATTTGCGATTATCGGCAGAACCCGCAAACGGCATCTGATGCAGCGCGCTGGATTGTGAATAACGACGGCACGGTTGGCTTGGAAGATGCTCTAAAGGCCAGCATTGGCGCGGACCTTGAAGCATTGGGCCATCGCCTTGCCACAGCAGAGGCGGTCAATTTTGCCTTCGGCGGCGCGCAATTGATTTGGCGTTTAGAGGATGGCGGCGACATAAACTACTGTGCAGGAAGTGATCATCGTAAGGATGGGCATGCGGTGGGGTTTTGAGAACGTATGGGCTTGATGAAGCCAGCCTAACCTGCCGCCACTATCTACGGGCATCTTGAAGTCTTTTTGCCCCAAACGTGGCTGTAGACAAGGTGCTTGCACAACCAATACATCAATATTATGATGACGAACTACGTCATCATTTATCACACCATTATGCGAACAATTATTGATCTTCCCGACTATCAAGTTGATGCACTTCGCCTTATTGAAGAGCGCAAAAATGTTTCGCGTGCCGAACTTATCCGTCAGGCTGTCGCGCAGTATGTTGTGCGTAACCTCGAATCGCCTGAAGCGTTTGGGGCTTGGAAATCAAAAGCGCCCACCTTAAAGAAGGCAAGGGATGGCGTTGCTGTGCAGAAAAAACTGCGCGCCGAGTGGGATCGCTAAGGGATGAAAGCGTTATTTGACAGTAATATCCTGATCGATTATCTGAACGGCATCGCAGCCGCAAAAAAGGAATTTCAGCTCTATGAATCGCGCGCCATCAGTGTCGTGACCTGGATGGAAGTGATGGTGGGCGGCGAGCTTGAAAACGACAAAATCACGCGCGGATTTCTGGCATCTTTTGACATTATTGCCGTCACAGAAACGGTAGCGGAGCGCGCAGTGAAGCTACGCCGCGAGAAGCGCATGAAACTACCGGATGCGATCATTCTCGCTAGTGCAATTGAGCACGGATTATTGTTCGTAACCCGCAATACAAAAGATTTTGATGCGAAATTGCCGGGCGTGCGGGTACCATATTCGATGGCATAGACGTCTTCACTATTAACAGCCTGCTAAAACACGAATCTATCGATGCCAACAACAAGTGAAATCGATGCTGAAGCGACGAGGTAACACAGCAGATGCTCTTTCCAGGTTAGATGCAAGTAACGGCTGGATTTCCAAACGAGCACTAACAGGCCAGCTGACACGATAATCGGCAGTGTCCATTTCCCGATCCCAAAGTACATACCCAGTCTGGCTTCGTCGTTCGCGTTAAACAGGCTGACAGCAGTCGCGAGCAATCTCATGAATGCGGCCATGTAAACGAACGTGAATGCGATACTCGCATGCTTGCGCAAGACAACTGCGAAGCCAACGCCAGCCTGCAAAACCGTCGCGACGGGGCCGGCCGCATCAATGATCGCTTGATGGGGCGGCAGAACGGATGTGGACGCACGCACAGAATTAAGGCGAGGTTGCATGTCATAACCTAGCGCCGTGCCGACGACCCAGTGCGCGGCCTCATGCCAAATGAACGTGGCAATGCCGACTAGAAAAAGCCAAAAGTAAAATTTCGCAGTACGGGTCAGGTTTTGGTGTGCCCCGCCGATCACTGCGCGCTCAGCGACAACGCTTTGCCTAATCATCCTTGCGCGCCGCAGGCAACGGCGCAATTGATCCACCGCCGGCAATATTGGCAGGCTTATCGGTATGAACATGAACCGATGGTGCCTTCGCGCCGCGCTTAAACCACGCGCTCGCCTTTTCGCCCCAGGTATCAAAGTAGGTGTAGAGCACCGGCACCACCACCAGCGTCATGATGGTAGAGGTGATGATGCCACCGATCACTGCGTGTGCCATGGGGGATTGCTGTTCAGAGCCTGCGCCGAAGGCTAACGCCAGTGGCAACATGCCACCGATCATGGCAGTAGTCGTCATCAGAATTGGACGTAGCCGCACCTGACCTGACGCGAGAATCGCGTCGTCACGCGGCATGCCTTCGCGACGACTATGGTTGGTAAAGTCGACCAGCAAAATCGCGTTTTTGGTGACGAGGCCCATCAGCATGATGAAGCCGATGATCGAAAATAAATTGAGCGTGGTACCAAATAATCGCAGCGACAAAAACACGCCGATCAACGATAGCGGCAGCGACGCCATGATCGCAATCGGCTGCAAAAAACTGCCAAATTGCGACGCAAGAATAAGATAGATGAATATCACCGCCAAGCCCAGCGCCGCGCCCGCGTAGCCCAATGACTCGGCCATGTCTTGCGATGATCCACCGGACTGGAATTGATAACCCGGTGGCAGGGTGATGGTCTTCATCGCCTTTTGCACCGCGTCCGATACTTGCCCTTCGGTATGCGTGGCGGCGACGCCGGAAAACACTTGAATTTGGCGCTGCAAATTGCGCCGCTCGATTTGTCGCTCGGCGAACGAAGGCACGAATTCCGCAACCTGCCGCAGCGGTACCATGCGCGGGCTGCCGTCGGCATTCAACGCGGATGTCGGCACAAAAAGTTTGTCGAGATCAGCCACCGCCGTGCGATCATTGCGCGGCAGGCGCACCAGCACTTGATGGTTCTCACCGTCAGGCCCTTCCCATTGGCCCGCATCTTCGCCAGCGATCATGGCGCGCGTGGTGCTCACGATCGACGCCATTGATACACCGAGATCGCTCGCGAGTGGGCGGTTAACAATAATGTCCAGCGTGGGGCTGGTCGGTTTATATGACGACTCCACATCAACTGTGCCGGGAATGGCTTTTACTTTCGCGAGCAATTCTTGCGAGATGCGATTGAGTTCGCCAATCTCCGGGCCCATCACGTAGATCTGAATTGGGCGATTCCAGCCTACGCGCACGGCCAAGCCAGCGATACTGGAGAGACGCGTACGGATTGCATCATCAAGCTGTTTCTTGGTGCGCTTGCGGGTTTCTTTCTCGGTCAATTCAAGACCAAACCATGCCTGCGTTTTCGACACATTGCGGGTAATGCGTTTTATTTCCGGGAATTCGCGGAGCGCATTTTCAACCTGCTCGGCTTTGCCCAACGTGTAGTTAAGCGACGAGCCGACCGGTGTTTCAACGGAGGCATTGGCCCAGTTATTGTCCGTTTCTGGCACAAACTCGCCCGCCGGCACCAACAAAAAGCTGGCAAAGAAAGTGATCGCGGCAATCCATAGAACAATGCCGCGATTTCGAATCGTTAATCGATCCAGCTTGAAATGATCGCGCTTGAATCCGGATAACGCATATTTAAAAATGGTCGGTTTCGGAATCCACGTGCGGCGATAGCTTGGGTTTAACGCCCAGCGCAACACCGCGTCATACTTGGCGTGCAGCCAGATCATGAAAATATCCTGCTTGGCGAGCAGCCACGCGATCGGCTTGAATTTATTTAGTCGCGATGGTGAGTC